>JAYTRE010000179.1:0-10517 GCA_043746395.1 Pseudonocardiales bacterium | reverse complement strand
CATCTCGCTCGGTGCGGTGGCTGCGGGGTTCGCACTGCATATCGATAGTCGCACTGCCTATTTGACGCTGGTGTTCGGCGATGTTGCCACCTTCGTCCTCTCGGCGGGGTGTTACCTGTTGCTGCCGCGTCCGGCACGGGCTCGGGTCGCGAGCACGAAGGGTTCGCCGTGGCAGGCGACACGCGATCTGCCGTACGTGAGTGTGACGCTGCTGAACGGCCTGCTGTCGGTGCAGTACGAGGTGCTCAACGTCGCGCTGCCGCTGTGGCTCGTGCACTACACGAGCGCGCCGCGCTGGACCTTTGCCCCACTGTTGCTGGTGAATACGGTCATGATCATCTTTCTGCAGGTCCGCGCGAGCCGGGGTAGCGAACACGTGTCGACCGCCCGGCGGGCGGTGCGGCGTTCCGGGCTGGCGTTCGCCGTGGCCGCGCTGATCTTCCTCACCGCCCACTGGGTAGGGGCAGCGGCCGCGGTACTCATATTGGCCGCCGCAGTCGTTGTGCACACTGTCGGCGAGCTATGGCAGGCCGGTGCGGCATTCGGGCTGTCTTTCGAGCTAGCCCCGGCACATGCCCAAGGCCAGTACCAGGGCCTGTTCGGCATGGGTATGGGCATCGCGCAGACTGTCGGGCCGGCCATGCTGACACTGCTGACGATCACCTGGGGACCGCCCGGTTGGCTGGTCGTCGCCGGATTCTTCCTGTTCGTGTCGCGGGCGCTGCCGCCCGCGATCAGCTGGGCCGAACGGACCAGGGTTGACGCGCACGATGTTGCCATCGCCTGAGGTTCGACACACGCTGGAACAGGCCAGCCTCGGCCGCAACGCGCGTTCGTTGGGCGACGCCGGGTGCGCCGCTCGAGTCGTCACCTGAGAACGCCTCGGTACTAGGGCAACGCTGGGCCGCCGGCTCAGCGATTGTGTCCATTTCGAGATCGCGGACACGCAACGATTGGCGCGGCGGTCGCGCTTGGTCACTGAGGATGGGCTGGAGTCGTGATCGAGGTGCGAGTCGATGGACGAGCCGGACGGCGGCCACGAGCATCGCGTGACGCGGCGGCGACTGCTGCAGCTCGGCGCGCTCGCCGCGGGGGCCGGCGGGCTGGTCGTGCCGGGCGTCATCCTCAGTGGTCTTGGCACCGGAGCCGGAGCCCGCGCCCACGCGCACGGTCGAGTGGCCCCGGCCGGCTCGCCAGCCCCGGCAGCGATCTCATCGGCTAGCAGCACCGGTGGCGCTGCCACGTCACCGGACACCGCGGCACCGGCCAGCAGGCCACCCGCCGGCCCGCCACCCGCCACGGGCCGTCGGGTGCAGCCACGCTCGACGTCGCGGCCGCCCTCGGCACGGGCCACGCCGACGTGGGTGCACACCTGGAACGATCCGATCTCGCGCCTGGACGACTTCATCGCTCGCAGCCCCGCCACCGAGATCCCGCGCAACGCGATCATGCTGACGATCGACGACGGTCCTCACCCGGTGTGGACCCCGAAGTACTTGCGGCTGCTCGCCCACTACCACGTACAGGCCACCTTCAGCGTCATCGGCAGCCAAGTACTGCAATACCCGCAGCTGGTGAAAGCTGCCGTCAGCGAAGGACACCACATCGCCAACCACACCTTCGTCCACCCGCTGAACCTGCCCCAACTCGGGCCGGCGCGCATCCGCCGGGAGCTGCACGACACGAACGACGCGGTCGTGTCGGCAAGCGGATTTCGCCCGCGACAGTTCCGGGCACCCGGCGGCGTGTGGGGTCCAGACGTGTTCGCCGAGATCTGCCGGCAGCAGATGATGCCGCTGGGCTGGGACATCGACCCGCGCGACTGGGCACTGCCCGGCATCGCACACATCCGCTCAGCGATGCTCGCCGCCCGACCACACGACATCATCCTGTGCCACGACGGCGGCGGGAACCGATCAGAAACCTACGCGGCACTCACCACTGTCATCCCCGCACTGCTCGCCCGCGGCTGGCGCTTCGTCACCCTGCCCGCACCCCAAAGCTGGTAACAGCCCGAGGACGCGTCCTGCTCGGCGGGCACTGACGTCGCTGAGCCCAGAGTGCAGGCCGAGGCCGAGGCTGCGGCGCGGTCACCGCGACGGCTGCGCGGCGCAAGCTACGCACAACCGGGCAGCGGGGAGCGCGACAAGCCGCTCCTCGACAATCGCATGGTCGCAGCGTTCGCAGACGCCGTAGCGGCCGGCGACCAGCCGCTCCAGCGCCGCGTCGATTTCCGCGAGGTGATGCTGCCCACGCGTCCGCAGAGCGGCGAGTTGCTCGCGTTCGAAGGCGACCGTCGGACCCTCGGGATCGTGCTCGTCGTCGAGGTTGCTACCCGAAGCAGCAGCGGCGACGGCGTCGAGCTCGGTCGTCATGGTCGCTATCCGGAGCAGTGTCGCGTCGCGATCAGCCGCGAGCGATCGGGCTGCGAGCTGCTCGTCCATGCGCCCTTCCTACGCCTGTCCGCGACGGTGTGCAGACTCGCGGGGGGCGCGCCGGCGCGTTGGCACACCGTCTGTGCGCTGTTGTCGTGCTCCGGTGCTCGCGAGGTTGCTGCGCAGCGGGCTGTCGCGCCGCGTCGCCGTTGACGAATCTTTGACGTGCCCCACCTAGATTTGCCGACGGGGATTGGGGGTCACAATGACCGTGTCGCGTCGGGCAGTGCTCAAGGTCGGGGTGTTCGGGGGAGCGGCGGTGCTGCTGCCGCTGGAGCGCTCGGTGAGTGCGCGGGGTGCGAAGAAGCCGAGGGTGGCCGCCAGCCGACTTCCGGCGCCCTTTACGGTCGCGTTTGCCGCGCCGCCGGTGCTCACGCCATGGCGGGCCGACGCCACGACCGACTACTACAAGATGTACATGAAGCCGTTCCAAGCCGAGATCCTGCCGGGCCTGCACACTGCGATGTGGGGCTACAACGGCAGTTACCCCGGGCCGACCATCCGCGCCGTTCAGGGCCGCAAGACGGTTGTGCGGCAGGTCAACAGCCTGCCAGCCCAGCACCCGACGCTGCGGTACACGCCGTGGACGTCGGTGCATCTGCATGGTTCGCCCTCGGATCCGCAGTACGACGGCTACGCCAGTGACGTCACCAACCCTGGCCAGTACAAGGACTATTGCTATCCGAACACCCCCACGGCCCGGACGCTCTGGTACCACGACCACGGCGTGTCACACACCGCCGAAAATGTCCAGATGGGCTTGGTGGGTCAGTACCACCTCTACGACCCGCAGGAGCGGGCGCTGCCGATCCCGCATGGCGAACACGATCTGCCGCTCATCGTCGGCGACGCCATGTTCAACCGTGATGGCTCGCTGCTGATAGACAACCACGACGGCTCGGGCATGTACGGCGACGTCATCCTGGTCAACGGACGCCCGTGGCCGGTGCTGAAGGTAAACCGGCGCAAGTATCGATTCCGGGTGTTGAACGCCTCGGTCTCCCGGTCGTACAACTTCTTCCTCGACTCGGGCGACGCCTTCACCGTGATCGGGACCGACGCCGGGCTGATGCCGCACCCGGTGCGAGTGACGAGCCTGCGCCACGCCATGGCCGAGCGGTACGAGATCGTCATCGACTTCAGCAAGTACCCGGTCGGACGTCGCGTCATTCTCGGCAATCGCAGCCCGAAGAACAACATCGTCTATCCCAATATCGACAAGATCATGGCCTTCGACGTGGTTGGCGACGCGTTCGACCCGCACGACAACTCCATCCCCGACGCGCTCAACCCCCACAACCCCGTCATGGCGCTGCGGGTCCCCGACGCGGTGCGGACCCGCCAGTTCGACTTCGCCCGCACGCATGGTCAATTCACCATCAACGGCAGAACGTGGGACGACGTCGTCAAGAGCGGCTTCTCCTACATCGCGGCTGATCCGCGCCACGGTGACGTGGAACTGTGGGAGGTACGCAACAAGTCCGGTGGATGGTTTCACCCGGTCCACATCCATCTGGTTGACTTCAAGATCGTCGACCGCAATGGCCGGGCACCCTTCGCATACGAGGCGGGCCCGAAAGATGTCGTCTACGTCGGAGAGAACGAGACCGTGCGCCTGCTGATGCGCTTCGAAGGTCGCGGCAAGTACATGATGCACTGCCACAACCTGGTGCATGAGGACCACGACATGATGACCCAGTTCGAGGTCTTCGATCCCGCTACCGCGTCATTCGACCCGTTGGGCGACCCGTGCCGGGCGTTGCCCGAGGGCGACCTGTAGCGCAGTGCAATGACTGTCGTGCACGCCGGCCCGCGCGATGGTGTCGTCGATCGTCTCAGCGCGCACCGACGAGCCTTGCTCGCAGCGGCAGCCGGCTTGCTGGTACTGGCCGCCGCTATCCATACCGTGCTGATCCCCGAGCACCTGCAGGAATGGGTGCCTGCAGGCGTGTTCTTCCTCGTCGTCGCGACGGGACAGGCGTTGCTCGCCATCGCGCTCAGACGCGACCGGGTCGCGCTCCTGCTGGCGGCCGTCTGGTCGAGCGTCGCGACAATCTGCGTTTACGTGTGGAGCCGCACCGCCGGCCTGCCCTTCCTGCCCGCCGAGCACGACGGCACCGCGCATCCGGAGGTGTCGCACGTCGGACATGCCGTGGGCGGACTTGGCAACGGGGTCCCGATCTTCCCGGACGGGCCGCAGGCCAGCGGGGTCGAGCCGGTCGCCGCACTGGACCTGGCCGCCCTTGGCGCGGAGTTGGGCGTCGTCGCGATCCTGGTGTACCTGCTGCCGGCCCGGTCCCGGCGCTGGACCAGCAACGGCATCCTCGCCTGCGGTGTGCTGATGCTGGTCCTGCGTGGCGCTGCGGGGCTGCGCTGAACCTGCTGCGCGCCGCCGCCGGCGAGGGCAACCGCCGGCAGCTGCGCACGACACCCAGCCGATGGCGACACGTCCGGTTGCGCGTCCTCTGGCCGATCCCGATCGTGGCCTGCCTCGTGCTCACCGCAGTATTCGTCGCCGAACCGGTTCGCGTCAGCTCGGACAGCATGTCGCCGACCTTCCGAGCTGGAGACCAGCTCGTGGTCGACAAGATCAGTGCCAGGGCGCACGTCCCGTATCGGCGCGACGTCATTGCCTTTCGCCTTCGCGGTTCCGACAGTCTGATCATCAAGCGGGTGGTTGCGATTGAGGGTGACACGGTCGGTCTGGACGACGGTGTGCTGGTCGTCAATGGCAACCGGATTCAGGAAGCATTCGTCGACTACAACCTGATGGACGCGACGTACTTCGGCCCGGTGACCGTGCCGGCGGGTTCGGTCTTCGCGATGGGTGACAACCGAGCCGATTCGATCGATTCGCGGCGCTTCGGGGCGGTACCGACGAGCGACATCATCGGGCGGGTCATGTTCCGCCTCTGGCCACCGTGAGCGGGAGCGCGGGGCCAGCATTGGCGCCTCAGCCGGTCGCGGCCGCAACGGCGCCCGACTCGCAACGGTTCGGTCGCAGGATCAGGGCGAGCTTGAGGCTGCTGCGACGCGCACCGGCGGCAGCGCGGGCCTGAGCCCGCGCGGTGTACCGCGCACACAGCGCGTGGGCGGAGGCGCCCAGGAAGTGCAGGCCGTTGGTCTCGGCGACGGCAGCAGCGCTGGCTGCTGCGGCTGCTGCGGCCGCGGGTCGGTTCCGGGACGCGTCGAGTGTCGCCGTGGCGAGCAGCTGCAGGAACGCTTCGCGGGGCAGCAACGGTTCGCCCCCCAGCACGTGCTCGAGCCGTGCCAGATGCTCCTGCGCCGCAACCGGATCGCGCTCGGCGAGCAGCGTGGCCAGCCGAGCCAACGCTTCGGGCAGCAACAGGACGGAATTGCTGCGGTCCTCAGCCTCGACGATATCCCGCAACCGCTCGATCGCCTCGTCGGTTTGGCCGATTTCGGCCAGCAGCGTCGCGGTGGCTAGCCCATGCAGCGTGCGGGCCAGCGGCCCGGCAGCGCTGCAAACCGGAAGCTGGACTGCGAGCCGGGCACCGGTCAGATCTCCGCGCTCGGTGGCGACGCGAATCATGAGCCAGGACCAATTGACGTCCGTCTCCAGCCCGCAGCTCGCTGCGGCGTCCGCCCACATCGCGTCGAACTCCGGGCGGTCCAGGTCGTGGGCCACCAGGCACCGCAGCACAGCCAACCGGCGACACAGCAGGCGCTCACCGGATTCGGTCGCCAACCGCGCCGCGCGCTCAAGCGGCAGGCAAGCCGCGTCGGGCCGGCCGAACAACACGTCGGGCAGGACGGACGCGGCGATGGCGCGAGCACGCAAAGCGGGTAGCGCGACCTGTTCGGCGGCCTGCTCGGCGCACCGTCGAGCTCGTCCGAACTGCCGCCGCGGTAGGCACACCAGCAGGGCTAGTTGCAGCCTGGCCTCCGCGTGGGCCCTCGATGCGCCCGGCAGTTCGCTGTCCTGCCGGGCAGCGGCAGTGACCACGGGCGGCTGCGGCCACCGCGTTGGGAGGTGCTGGGCCGACATGGATGCCGAATCATCGCGCAGCAACGTGACGTGCAGTGCCTGGGTCTCGGGAGACGGATCGACGCCCAGCTCCTCGAGGAGCAGGACGCGGCACCGCTCGTACTCGCGAAGGGCCCGCGGCGTCTCACCGAGCTCGGCGTAACCGCGCATGAGCACTCGACACGCCCGCTCCGAGAACGGGTCGACGGCTTGGGCACGCGCGGCGAAGTCGAGAGCCTCGCGGGTCGGCCCGCACGCGGCCGTGGCATCGGCGGCGTCGCACAGCAGCGACTGGTAGCTGAGGCCAAGGTTGCGGCGCTCGTGCTGGGCCCAGTCGGAGCTGTCGTCGTGGGCGCGCAGCTCCCCGCGGTACAGGGCATCGGCCTCACGCGCCAACGCGGCCACCTCGCTCAGTTCGCCTGCGTCCATCAGGCGCCGCACCTCGCCGGCCAGGGTTCGAAAGGCGATCACGTCGGTCCAGGCGTCGCACAAGCGCAGGCCGGCCATGCTCCGCTCGATACAGCCGCGACCGAGGACCTGGCGTACCCGGGAAGCCGCGGTGCGCAGGCTGGCCCGCCCGTGCCGCTGGTCGGATCGCGGCCACAGGGCAGCGAGCAGAACCTCCGTCGCGACGGGCTCACCTGTGTGCAAGGCGAGGATGCGGACCAGGTCGGCGGTCTTGCCGGTGCGCCACTCCTTCGACTGCACAACCGAACCGTCGGCGCGGATAACGTGCAATGGCCCGAGCATGCTGACCGCGACGGTGCCCTGGCGTGCGGACCACGCGACAGGCTCAGCGAGCGATGTCATTGTCCCCCCGATGATCGCGAACGTCGGTGCAGTCCCGATCTATGCGCTACCGACGCTAGCAAGGCACGGCGCGCTCCAAAGCCCCCAATGTGAGGGGTGGAAACCCGCTAAAGGCTGCGCAATGTGGCGATCAAGGCGTCTAGCCCGGCGTCCTTGTACAAGCACGCACATGCGCCGGCGGCCAGCGCCTGCTCGGTGTGCCGACCCGGCGTGGCCGCGGTAAGCACGACGATGCGGGTTTCCGGAGCGCCGGCGAGAATTTCCCGCGTGGCGTCGAGGCCACCCATGCGCGGCATGGCGAGGTCCATCACTACGACGTCCGGTCGCAACCGGGCGGCCGCCGCCACCGCCTCGACGCCGTCCACGCAGCAACCGACGATGTCGATGTCCGCGAGGGTATTCAGGGCAGCGGCGAGCGCATGGCGAACAACGTCGTGGTCATCCACGACGAGAACGCGGGTTACCGCAACGGAGTCCGCCCGGCGCGAGGTGGTGGTAATGACCATGACATTGCACGTGCAGAGCGCGCTCCGCCAGCCCCAAAACAGAGCGTCCGGCCTGGGCACGACGGCGGCCGGTCCGGCCGGAAACATGAGCGAAAGGTTCGGCACTTGACGCAGGGCTTACGTTAGGCGGCAACGGAGCGCGCCGCTCACCATCGGAAACCGGCGCTGCCCGGGCCTTGGGGGGCCTTGCTGTGCACGAGCACGTCGATGACAGGGGCGGCAGCGCCGATACCGCCACGAGAGTCATGATCGTCGACGACCATCACATGTTCGCCGACTTGCTCGCCATGGCACTGGACAACGAGGCGGACTTCGAGATCGTCGGCAACGCGGCGTGCGCCGACACTGCCGTCGAAACGGCCGCGCGCACCCGACCAGACATGGTCGTGATGGACATTCAGCTGGGCGGTCAGGACGGTCTGGAGGCAACCCGGCGCATCCGGGCGCTTCATCGCGACACGGTGGTGGTCGTCATCTCCGCGCATCGCGATCCGAGTTGGATCGCCAAGGCGGCCAGCGCGGGCGCGAGCGCGTTCGCCCCGAAGTCCGGTTCGTTGTCCGAGATCCTGTCGATCATGCGACGAGCGCGAAACGGCGCGATGCTGGTGGCGCCGTCATTGTTTCGGGCCCCGGCGAACAAGGTGGCCCGCGAGCCGAACGAATCGCTCGAGCCGGTCGGCACCCTCACCTTCCGCGAGCGTGATGTGCTGGCGCTGATGGGCAAAGGGGCGGCGCCGGCCCAGATCGCGCGGGTCCTCGACATCAGCGTCCACACCTGCCGGGGATACGTGAAGTCGATCCACGCCAAGCTCGGCGCGCGATCGCAGCTCGAGGCCGTCATCAAGGCGCAGTGGCTCGGGCTGCTCGAACCGGCCGAATGATCCGCCGGCGCGAACCGTCCACAATGGTGAGCTGATACCGGCACCACCGCGCCGGCGCGACTTCCGTCGCAAGCCCGCGAACAGCCCCGACCGATCGGGCCGTCGCTCCTGCGATCGGTCATTTCACGATCGCTTGACGCAACTCGCGCACAGTCCCAACGGATAGGGGCTGTCCTCGTGACGGCCTCGGCACACGCGGAGGGGCGTGCATCTCATGGGGATCACCGGACAGCCGGCGAAGAGATCAACGGTCGTGGTCGTGGCTCTGCTGCTCGCTGTCGGCCTGGCGCCGGCAGTGCTGCTGGCGCCGGCCGCTCAGGCGGCAGTCGGGCCCGTGGGCAGCGGGTTCACGGTGACGACTGGCGACCTGGCGTTCATGCTCAAGCAGATCAAGATCGCTGAGCGGCACACGATGACCCGCTCTGCGGCCCAGCCGTGCAGCACCCTGGTGAATCGCGCCGGTGACGGCATTCCCGACGCCGAGCAGATCCCGGACATCCTCACCAACTACGGCCTGCGCACCGTTGACGGCTCGTGCAACAACCTCAAACCCGGCAACGAGAACTTCGCGGCCGCCGATCAGGCATTCCCGAGGCTCACCACCGCGAGGTTCAGGGCGGCCGAAGACGTCCCGCCGGGCTTCGGCCCCACCGGCACGACGTCCTACGCGCAGAAGTCGGGCAACGTCTTCGACTCCCAGCCCCGCGTGATCAGCAACCTGATCAACGACCAGACCTCGACGAACCCGGCGGCTGTGGCGGCTGCCGAATTCCCCGTGCGGACCCAGGGCAACCCGGGCCTGCACCCGTGCACGACCGACCCCGACCCCGGACCGCCGGAGGTCGTCGGCATCCCGGCGGGCTGCGTGCCCTCGCACAAGACGTTGTTCATTCCGAACGTGACCACGGACGTGGGCCTCTCGCCGCCGTACAACTCGCTGTTCACCTTCTTCGGCCAGTTCTTCGACCACGGTGTCGACCAGACGGTCAAGGGCGGCGGCACGGTCTTCGTGCCGCTCAAGGCTGACGACCCGCTCGTCACCCTCGGCCCGGACGGCAAGCCCAGCACTGGAGACGAGGTGCCGCCGAGCCGGGCGTTCATGGTCCTGACCCGGGCGCAGAACCAGCCAGGTCCCGACGGTGTTCTCGGCACTGCTGACGACATCCAGAACGCCAGCAACACCGACACCCCGTGGGTGGACCAGAGCCAGACCTACGCCTCGCACGCCTCGCACCAGGTGTTCCTGCGGGAGTACGCACCCAGCACGTCGACGGCGCCCTTCGGCGCCGCCAACCCAATCTCGGTCTCGACCGGGCGGCTGCTCGGCGGGCTGCCCGCCAACCAGACCTATCCCGGCTCCCCGGACGGGACCACGGGCATGGCCACGTGGGCCTCGGTCAAGGCCCAGGCCGCGACCCTGCTCGGGCTCAAGCTCCAGGACAAGGACGCGGTCAACGTCCCGATGCTCGCCGCCGACCCGTATGGCAAGTTCATCGCCGGCCCGGCCCGCGGCGCCGCGCAGTACGTGACGAAGGGGCCGGACGGCCTGGTGAACACCGCGGACGACCAGCTGGTCGAGGGTGACCCCGCCAACCCGGTGCCGGTGCCCGCCGATGTCGTCTACTTCGACACGCCGTTCCTCACCGACATCGCGCACAACGCGGACCCGAGCCCGCAGGACACCGACCACAACCCGGCCACTCCACGCGTGGTCCCGACCCCGGACCTGGACACGAGCCCGTCAGCAAACTTCGCCAGCCAGCCCGCCGGCACCTACGACGACGAGATGCTGAACGCGCACTTCTGTGCCGGTGACGGCCGGGTCAACGAGAACATCGCGCTGAGCACGATCCACCAGGTCTTCCACTCCGAGCACGACCGCCTCGTGGGCTACCTC
>JAYTRE010000178.1:0-1622 GCA_043746395.1 Pseudonocardiales bacterium | reverse complement strand
GCACGACCGGGACCTTGAAAGCCGTCATCCACAACCAGGCTACGTTCGCGGCGATCGCAGCCAACATCCTGGCCAACCTCATCGATCCGCGACCGGGCTCGACGATGCTGCATGCCGCGTCGCTGATCCACGCCAGCGGCACGTTCGTGCTGCCGTACTGGGTGCGGGGCGCCACGTCTGCAGTGCTGCCAGGCTTCGACCCCACCAGTTTCGCCGCGGCGATCGCCCGCTACCAGGTCACCGAGATCAACCTCGTGCCCACCATGATCGGGATGCTGCTGAGCTCCGGGGCGCTCGACAGCACCGACGTGTCGAGCCTGCGCAAGGTGATTTACGGCGCCAGCCCGATGCCGCGACCGGTCCTTGCCGAGGCCATCGAGCGCTTCGGCCGATCCTGTGGCAGTACTACGGGCAGACGGAGGCGCCGTTGTGCATGACGTGCTCACGGCTGACGACCACCGCGACCAATCGCTGTGGGGGGCGTGCGGCCAACCCGCCGTCGATGCGGACGCAGGACGGCTGGCTGCGCACGCGCGACGTCGCCCGTCGTGACGCCAACGGCTACCTGCACCTCATCGACCGCACCAGCGACATGATCATCACGGGCGGCTACAACGTGTATCCGCGCGAGGTCGAGGACGTCCTGCTGTCCCACCCCGCCGTAGCCGAGTGCGCCGTCGTCGGGGCGCCGGACCCGAAGTGGGTCGAGGCCGTCACCGCGTTCGTCGCCCTCAAGCCCGGGCAGTCGGTCGCGGAGGCCGACCTGATCCAGCTCGTGCGGAGCACGCTCGCACCGCACAAGGCGCCCAAGTCCGTCCACCTCGTGGACGCCATTCCGAAGTCACCCGTCGGCAAGATCCTGCGGCGAGCGCTGCGCGAACCACTGTGGAAGGACCAGCCGCGATGAACGACATCACCGTCGAGCAGGACGACGCCGTCACCATCGTCACGTTGAACCGGCCGGAGCGCCACAACGCCGTCGACGGCGCCATGGCCGCCGAACTGGCCGACGCCTTCCGCGCCTTCGAGGCGTCGAACTCGCGCGTCGCCGTCCTCGCCGGCAACGGTCCCTCATTCTGCGGCGGCGCCAACCTCAAGGCCGTCGGTACCCCAGCTGCCAACCGCTTGGCGAGCACCGGCGACGGTCCGATGGGTGTCACTCGGATGGAGTTGCGCAAGCCCGTCATTGCGGCGATCCACGGCCATGCCGTCGCTGGCGGCCTCGAGCTGGCCGTCTGGTGCGACCTGCGCGTCGTCGAGGACACCGCCACCTTCGGCGTGTTCTGCCGCCGCTGGGGCGTCCCGCTCGTCGACGGCGGAACGGTCCGCCTGCCCCGGCTCGTCGGCCACAGCCGAGCGATGGACATGATCCTCACCGGCCGTCCCGTCGACGCGCAGGAGGCACTGGCGTTCGGGCTGGCGAACCGCGTCGTGCCCGAAGGCTCCGCCCGCGCCGAAGCCGTCGCCCTTGCCAAGGACATTGCCCGGATGGCGCAAACCTGCCTGCGCAACGACCGCCAGTCCGCCCGCGAGCAGTGGGGCGCGCCGAGCGAAGCTGCCGCTATCGCCCGCGAGTTCGAGCTCGGCATCGAGTCGCTCGCCGTCGACGGCACCGCGGGCGC
>JAYTRE010000177.1:0-1609 GCA_043746395.1 Pseudonocardiales bacterium | reverse complement strand
GCGGCGTTGTTCGGCCTGGGCTTTGCCCTGCTGGTCGCGCTGTCGGTCGGGCGGGCGTTTCGAGGTTCAGTACCGGTCAACCTGAACACGCCCAACGCGGGCGGCCAGAACGTCAACGCCATCGCCGCGCTGCTGTTCACCAAGTACCTGTTCGCCTTCGAACTGACCTCCGCCCTGCTGATCGTGGCTGCCGTCGGGGCGATGGTGTTGGCCCACATCGAGCGCGACGGGCCGAAGCCGACGCAGAAGTCGATCGCCCGCGAGCGCATCCGGTCCGGCCGTCCCCAGCCGCTGCCCGGGCCAGGCGTGCTCTCCTCGGGCAACTCCATCGGCACCCCGGCCCTGCTGCCCGACGGCTCGATCTCCACGGAGTCCGTGATGACATCGACGCCCGGTGGCCGCGAACGGTTGGCCGTGCAGAACCCGGAGCAGCCGCGATGACCCCGACGTACTACCTCGTGCTGAGCGCGGCGCTGTTCACCATCGGCGGTGTCGGCGTGCTCGTACGGCGCAACGCCATCGTGGTGTTCATGTGCATCGAGTTGATGCTCAACGCGGTCAATCTATCTCTGGTCACCTTCGCGCGGATCAACGGCAGCCTGGACGGGCAGATCATGGCGTTCTTCGTGATGACGGTTGCCGCAGCCGAGGTCGTCGTCGGGCTCGCGATCATCATGTCCATCTTCCGAACCCGGAGGTCCTCATCGGTCGACGATGCGAACCTCCTGAAGTACTAGGGGAACTTGGTGACGACCGCCCACGGGATCCAGTCCGCGGCCTGGGTGCTGCTCGCGCTTCCGGCGCTGTCGGCGGCATTCCTGCTGCTCGCCGGCAAGCGTGCTGACAGGTGGGGGCACCTGCTCGGCGCCGCCGTGCCGATCGTGCTGTTCGGGTACTCCGTCGCGCTGTTCTTCTCGGTCAAGGGACAGAGTCACCGAGAGATCCAGCAGCACCTGTTCACCTGGATCCCGGTCGGCGGCTTGCACGTCGAGGCCGGGCTGCTCATCGACCCGCTGTCGCTGGTGTTCGTGCTGCTGATCACCGGCGTGGGCTCGCTGATCCACATCTACGCGGTCGGCTATCTGGCAGGCGATGAGGGACGCCGCCGCTTCTTCGGCTACTTCAACCTGTTCATCGCCGCGATGCTGCTGCTGGTCCTGGCCAATGGCTTCCTCGTGCTCTACGTCGGCTGGGAGGGCGTGGGCCTCGCGTCCTACCTGCTGATCTCGTTCTACTTCAACCGCAACTCCGCGGCGACGGCCGGTAACAAGGCCTTCTTCGCCAACCGGGTCGGCGACGTCGGGCTGTCCATCGCGATCATGATCATGTTCGCCTACTTCGGCACGACGTCCTACTCCGGCGTGTTCGCGCATTTCGGCGCCGGCGGCAATGCCAGCAAGGGGGTCGCTGCGGCGATCGGCCTGATGCTGCTGCTGGCCGCGTGCGGCAAGTCCGGCCAGTTCCCGCTGCAGACCTGGCTGCCGGATGCGATGGAGGGCCCGACCCCGGTGTCGGCGCTCATCCACGCGGCTACGATGGTCACCGCTGGCGTGTACCTTATCGCCCGCTCGGCGCCGATCTTCGACGCCTCCCAGGCGGCCCGTACGGC
>JAYTRE010000176.1:0-4603 GCA_043746395.1 Pseudonocardiales bacterium | reverse complement strand
TGCCCGGGGTTGATCAGCTGGTAGGTGCAAAAGCCGAGCAGCCATGGCGCGAGCATCAGCCAGCGCAGCGGCGCCGAGGACGAGACGTCCCAGCGCCGGTGCCGGCCCAGCACGAAGAAGTCGACGACGAACACCGCCGACAGCGGCACGAAGATCGACCCGATAAGCGAGAGAAAGTTGGTGTAGTCGGCGCCCAGGTGCAGCAGCAGCGCGCCCCCGGTGGCCACCGCCCCGATGATGACGGCCAGGATGCGACGGTCGGCTAACGGGCGCAGGTTCTGCACCGACACCGCCGTCGAGTAGACGTTGGTGAAGGACTCGTCCAGCTCCCGCAGCACCAGGATCGCGAAGGGCAGCCAGCCGAACGGCACGGCGATGAACGCCTTGAACACCGGCGCGTTGTCGCCGCTGTAGCCGTGCACCACGGTGGAGAACGCGAGCAGCCCCAGCACGTAGTAGACGATCTGGGTCACCGAGTAGCCGATGAAGGCGCCGGAGAACGCACCCGAGCCGGAGCGGGCGTGTCGGGTGTAGTCGGCGGCCAGCGGCACCCAGGAGATGGACACCGCGATCACCCCGTCCGCGGCCAGCCAGAACCCCGACCAGGTGCCGTGGGTCAGCGACGGCAGCGGGTGCCGGAGGAACTCGACGAGGAAGTACCCGCTGGCCAGCGTCACCGCGACCAGGGCGTAGCGGCGCAGCGTGCGCACCACGCCGAGCGGGCGTAGCGCCATCACCGTCGTCAGGATCCCGGCGACCGCGACGTAGAGCCAGCGCACCTTCCACGGCAGCAGCTGCTCGGCGGCCGTGGAGATGACGACGATCTCGAAAATCCCCCAGCCCAGGCACTGCAGCAAGTTGAGCACCGTTGGCAGGTAGGACAGGCGGGTGCCGAACAGGCCCCGCAACAGCACCATCGCGGGGCTGCCGGTGCGGGCGCCGGCCAGGGCGGCGAGCCCGAGCGGGATCGTCCCGACGAGCGAGCCCACGACGACGGCAGTGAAGGCCGCCGCCAGCGACAGCTGCCGCGCGCCGGGAACGAGGACGTAGTAGGCGTAGGCCGGCCCGAGCAGGCTCACCCCGAGGTTGCCCCACAGGGCGAGCTGGTCGAACACGCCCAACGTGCGCGGCTGCACGTCGAGCAGCGTTCGGCCCGGCTCGGTGCCGGTGGCGGTGCGGTGTTCTTCGGTGATCGACACTCAGAGCACCGCCATTCCTTCGGTCGGGGAGGACGCCTGGGCGTGGCGGCGGCGCGGGATGCGCCCGGCCGAGCGGGCCAGCCGTCCCGCCAGCACCGCGGCCGCCATCGCCTCAGCCATCCGCGCCGGGTCCTGGGCCCGGGTCACGGCGGAGGCCAGCAGCACGCCGGCGCAGCCGAGTTCCATGGCCAGCGTGGCGTCGGAGGCGGTACCGATCCCCGCGTCGAGGATGACCGGCACCTCGGCCTCGGCGACGATCAGCTCGATGTTGTGCGGGTTGCCGATGCCCAGTCCGCTGCCGATCGGCGACCCGAGCGGCATGACCGCCACGCAGCCGGCCTGCTGTAACCGTCGGGCGAGCACCGGGTCGTCGTTGGTGTACGGGAACACCCGGAAACCGTCCGCGACAAGCTGCTGCGCGGCGTCGAGCAGCTCGACCGGGTCGGGCAGCAGGGTGCGCTCGTCGGCGATCACCTCCAGCTTCACCCAGTCGGTCTCCAGCGCCTCGCGCCCGAGCTGTGCGGTGCGGACGGCCTCGCGGGCGGTGCGGCAGCCGGCGGTGTTGGGCAGCACCCGCACCCCGCGCCGGTCGATGACGTCGAGGATGGAGCCGCTCGTGCCCGGGTCGACCCGCCGCAGGGCCACCGTGCACAGGGCGGTCCGCGAGGCTGCGAGCACCTCGTCGACGACCCGCAGGCTGGGTGCGCCACCGGTTCCGAGGATCAGCCGGGACGACAGCTCGATGCCGGCGAGGACGAAGGGATCGGACATCTCAGCCCCCCTGCACTGCGGTGATCAGTTCCACCGAGCAGCCGGACACCAGCTGGTACCCGGCCCAGTCGCCGCGGGGGATCACGGCGCCCTGCACGGCCGCGGCGCTGCCGCGGATCGCCCCGGTGACGGTCTCGACGAGCGCCTCAAGCGTGGTGTCGTCGGGCAGCTCGTGGGGCCGCCCGTTCAGGTTGATGATCACGGGCAGCCTGCCGGCTGGGCCGCGAACCGCGCGGGGGAGAACGGCTCGAGCAGGGCGGGCAGGCGACCGGTGGTCACCAGGTCGGCGACGGCGTCGGCGGTCACGGGAGTGAGCAGGATCCCGTTGCGGTAGTGCCCGGTGGCCAGGATCAGCCCGGCAACGCCGGCTGGTCCGACGATCGGCGCGTTGTCCGGCGAGCCCGGCCGCAGGCCGGTGGCAACCTCCTCCAGGCTTGCCTCGGCGAGCTCGGGCAGCACGCTCTGCGCGTCCCGCAGCAGCTCGTAGACCGCTCCCGCGCGGGGGGTGCGATCGAAGCCGACCTCCTCGGACGAGGCGCCCACCACGAGCTGCCCGTCGGCGCGGGGGACCAGGTAGACGGGCGAGCCCTTCACCGAAGCGCGGACCACGTGGGCGATCCGCGGCGCTCCGGGCAGCCGCAGCCGCAGTGTCTGCCCTTTCACCGGCCGGGTCCGCGGCGCCAGGTGCGCGGGCATTCCCTCGACCTGCGCTGACCAGGCGCCCGCCGCGACGACGACGCAGCCTGCGGTGAGCGCGGTGCCGTCCTCGAGACGCACGCCGCTCACCCGGTCACCGTCGAGGACGACCCGGGCGCGGGCGGTGGCGAAGCTGGCGCCGGCCTGGGCCGCGGCGGCGCGCAGCGCGGCGTGGAGCAGGCGCGGGTCGACCTGGTGGTCGCTGGGGGCGAACAGGCCGCCCGGCAGGCCCGGCGCCAGCGCCGGTTCGAGCTCGCGCAGCTCCTGGCCGCTGAGCAGGTGGGCCTCGATGCCGAGCCGCGCGCCAAAGGCGTGCAGGTCGGTCAGCGCCGCGAAGTCGGCGCCGTCCCACGCCGCCGACACCGTCCCGCACTCGGCGAAGCCGGTCAGGCGCCCGGTCCGCTCGGTGAGTTCCGCGGCGAACGCCGGGTAGGCCGCGAGTGCGGCCAGGTTCAGCCGCAGCAGGGGGGTCTCGCCGTAGTGCAGCTCGGTGCTGGGGGCGAGCATGCCCGCCGCGGTGTGCCACGCGCCCGCGCCCGGTGTCGGGTCGAGCACGGTCACCCGCAGCCCGCGCCCGGCACAGCGCCAGGCAATTGCCGTGCCGATCACGCCCGCGCCGAGCACGACGACGTCGGCGGTGCTCCCCTGGCTCATCTGCTCCCTCGCGCCGGTATGACCCGGATCAGGTTCGACGGTCGGCTGCTGCCCTCTCAGCCCGCTACCACCGGGCTCCCGTGCACGGGCGACTCTACTCGGGAGCGGGCCGGGCGCTAGGTTCGCGGACGTGCTCGATCTCGCCGACGCCCGGCTCTATCTCTGTACCGATGCGCGCACCCGGACCGGCGATCTCGCCGAATTCCTCGACGCCGTGCTCAGGGCCGGCGTGGACGTCGTCCAACTGCGGGAGAAGGGGCTGGAGGCGCGCGCGGAGATCGCGCTGCTCGAGGTCGTCGCTGCGGCCGCGCAGCGCCACGGCGCGCTGTTCGCGGTCAACGACCGCGCCGACGTCGCGCGGGCCGTGCGGGCGCCGATCCTGCACCTCGGCCAGGACGACCTGCCGGTGCCGGTTGCGCGGGAGATCGTCGGGCCGGACACCCTCATCGGCCGCTCCACGCACACTGCCCAACAGGCCGACGCGGCGCGCAGCGCGCTGGACGTTGCCTACTACTGCGCCGGCCCGACCTGGCCCACGCCGACGAAGGCGGGCCGCCCGGCCGCCGGGCTCGGCCTGATCGAGCAGGTCGCCGCCGCCCAGGACGCCCGGCCCTGGTTCGCGATCGGCGGCATCGAAAACCTGGACCGGCTGGACGAGGTGCTCGCGCGCGGGGCGAGCCGGGTGGTCGTCGTCCGCGCGATCACCGAGGCGGCGGATCCGGCAGCGGCGACCCGCGCAATCGTGGCACGGCTACGGCACGCGACGCCCCGGCAGGTCCCGCCACCGGGGTGAGCCGCTCGCCCGCCCGAACCGGCACCGCTGTCCGGTTGCCCTCGGCCGCGAGCGGGCACTCCCACCGCGGCTGGTAACGGCAGGACGGGTGGTAGGCGAAGTTGAGGTCGAGGACGAGCGCGTCCGGCGTCCCGCCGAGATCGGCGCCCTTCGCGGTGTCCAGCAGGTATCGGCCGCCGCCGTAGGAGTCGTGCCCTGCCGTGCCGTCGCGCAGCGGCAGGAAGATCCCGCCGCCGTACTGCTGCAGCCACCAGACGTCGAGCGTCCCGCCGATCGGCGCGGGCAGCTCGACGCGGCCGATGCGCCGCATTCGGATCGTCCCGTCGGTCGAGGTCGGCACGGCCAGCTCGGCGGGTTCGGCGACCTCGCGCAACGGCGCGGTGACGCGCAGCGCCGGGTCGTAGGGCCAGTAGGGCAGCCCGGCGGCGCGCAGCGGATCGTCAGCGGCCAGCGGGCTCTGTGGGTGCCGGTGAAACAGCTCGTCGCGCCC
>JAYTRE010000175.1:0-10529 GCA_043746395.1 Pseudonocardiales bacterium | reverse complement strand
GCATGATCGTGGCGTGCAGATCCGTCGCGCCACGCTCGATGACGTGCCGCGACTTGCCGATGTTCACGTCCGGTCTTGGCAGCTCGGCTACCGCGGCCTCCTACCGCTGGAACTGCTGGATGCCCTCGATCCGGCGCAGCGCGAACCCCGCTGGCGCGCCGCTGTCGAGCAGGCGCAATGGCCATCGGCAGGCACCCTCGTGGCGGAGGAGGGCAGCGCGCTGCTCGGGTTCGCTGCCCTGTGTCCCTCCCGGGACTCCGATCAGGACCCCGCCGTGGTGGGCGAGATCGCCTCGTTCTACGTCGCACCGGACGCCTGGCGGCAGGGCGTCGGCCGCAGTCTCATGGCGAGCAGCGTCCAGACGCTCGCTGCGGCCGGCTACTCCGACGCCGCCCTGTGGGTACTCGACACCAACCTCGCGGCAATCGCGTTCTACCGCGCAACCGGCTGGCACCCCGACGGCGCGATCAAGGACGACGCGTTCGGTGGCGTACCGATACGCGACCTGCGATGCCGACGCACCCTCGCCTGAGATGGCCGGCACAATCAAGCTCATCCGCAGCGTCGGTCACGAGGCCGCCGACGACAGGTCACCGTTTTGATGCGCCTAGAAGTCACCACCGCGAATGGGACGGCATGGCTGGACGTCGATCGTCCGCGCGGTACCCCGGTGGCGCTGCTCATGCTCGGCCACGGTGCGGGCGGTGACGTCGATGCCCCCGACCTGCTCGCCGTGCGCACCGCTGCCGTCGGCTCCGGCCTGGTAGTCGTCCGCGTCACCCAGCCCTACCGGGTGGCGGGACGGCGTGCGCCGGCGCCGGCTGCGCGGCTGGACGAGGCGTGGACCGAATGTGTCGCAGCCATTCGGCGCCGCCGCGGAATGCGGACGCTCGCCCTCGTCGCGGCCGGCCGCTCGAGCGGGGCCCGCGTCGCCTGCCGCACCGCAGCCGAGGTCGAAGCCGTGGCTGTGATGGCACTGGCCTTCCCGCTGCACCCGCCGGGACGCCCCGAGCGCAGCCGCGTCGCCGAGCTGGAGCTGCCTCAGGTGCCCGTCCTCGTCGTGCAGGGCGACCGCGACGCCTTCGGCCTGCCACCGGAAACAGCGCGGCGCCAGGTCGTCGTCATTCCCGGTGCCGACCACTCGCTGAGAAAGGCACCGGATGCCGTGGCCGCCGCGGTGCGCGACTTCCTCGCCGGCGTGGTCGGCTTGACCTAGCCTGCGACGACCTCGGCCAGCGTCGGCAGGCCGGCGTCCTTGCCGGACACCTGGCGACGACTCGCCGGGTCGACGGGCACCGGCCAGGTGATACCGAGTGCCGGGTCAAGCGGGTTCACCGCGACCCCCGCCATGCCCGGTACCCACTCGGCGTCGAAGCAGTACAGGTACTGGCAGCCGCCCGCGCTCGTGACCTGAAAGCCGTTGCACACCCCGGCCGGCACGAGCACCTGCACGCCCGGGGCCAGTGGCACCGTAACCACCCGGCCGATGCTGGACGATCCGGGCCGGGTGTCGACGTAGGCCCCGAACGCCGCACCGTGCACGACGCCGACGAGCTTGGTCATGTTCTCGCCGTGCAGTCCGCGCAGGGCGCCGTGCTCGGTTTCGGTGACGTTGATCTGGCGCCACGCGCCGACTCCGGGGAAGTCGCTCGCGCCGGTGCTCTCCCGCGCGAACTCGCGGATGGTGCCGCGCTCGTCGGTGATCTGGCGCAGCCGGATCACCAACAGGCCGTCGATGTCGGTGCTCTCGACCAGCCGGTCGGTGATGGTGGGGCTCGTCATGTGCGCTGATGCTGCCAGATCACTGCGTGGCGATCGGCGCGAGCACCGCCGGCGCCAGTTCGAGCAGGTCGCCGGGTGAGAGTTCCACCTGCAGTCCACGCCGTCCCGCCGAGACGAACACCGTCTCGAAGCCGGCAGCGCTGTCGTCGACGACTACGCGCAGCCGCGAGCGCTGGCCCAGCGGCGAGATCCCGCCGATCACGTACCCCGTGGCCCGGGCGGCGGCTGCCGGTTCGGCGAGCTCGGCCCGCTTTCCGCCCACGGCCGAGGCCAGCGCCTTGAGATCCAGCCGGCCCGCCACCGGGACGACCCCACACACCAGCGTGCCGTCGACGCTGGCGATGAGGGTCTTGAAGATCCGCTGCGGCTCCACCCCGAGTGCCGCGGCCGCCTCGTCCCCGAAGGTTTCGGCGCGCGGGTCGTGCCGGTAGGAATGCAGGGTGTACGCGACGCCGCGTTTGACCAGCAGTGCCGTCGCCGGCGTCCCTGTCGCCACCGGCGTGACAGTACAAGGAATGCCCGCCGGACCGCTCCGGTTCAGCTCACAGAGCCAAACCGCGAGGAGTTTGTCCGATGACGATGCTAGCCGAGCGCCTAACGGGCCTTGCAGTGCGCAGGCGCAGGCGCAGGGCGATGGGGGGCGCCGTATCCTGCAGGAAACGACTCGACGAGCAGGGGAGTGCAGTGGCAGAGGAGACGGTCGAGGAGCGCCGCGCGCGTTTCGAACGTGACGCGCTGCCCTTCCTGGACCAGCTCTACGCCGCAGCGATGCGGATGACCCGCAAGCCAGCCGACGCCGAGGACCTCGTCCAGGAGACCTACGTCAAGGCTTTCGCCGCCTTCCACCAGTTCACCGAGGGCACCAACCTCAAGGCCTGGCTGTACCGCATCCTGACCAATACCTTCATCAACACTTACCGCAAGAAGCAGCGCCAGCCGCTGGAGTCCAACGGCGAGAACGTCGAGGACTGGCAGCTCGCCCGGGCCGAGTCGCACACCTCAACCGGGCTGCGCTCGGCGGAGATGGAAGCGCTCGACCACCTGCCCGACTCTGACGTCAAGGAGGCGCTGCAGGCCCTGCCCGAAGACTTCCGGCTTGCGGTCTACCTTGCCGACGTCGAGGGCTTCGCCTACAAGGAGATCGCCGAGATCATGGGCACTCCCATCGGGACGGTCATGTCGCGGCTGCACCGGGGACGCAAGCAGTTGCAGGTCCTGCTCGCGGACTACGCGCGCGATCGGGGACTCATCTCGGCGGCGACTGGAGGCGAGTCGTGAGTGCCTTCGGGTTCGGGCCCGGCAACATCGACTGCGACGAGGTGCTCAAGGACGTCTACCTCTATCTCGACGACGAGTCCGACGCCGAGCTGTGCAACCGGATCCGCCGGCACCTCGACGCGTGCGGTCCGTGCCTGCGGCAATACGGCCTGGAGCAGGACGTGCGCTCGCTCGTCGCGCGCTGTTGCGGCGGTGACCGCGCCCCGCAGAGCCTGCACCAGCGCGTCCGCGTCCGCATCACCGAGTTGACGATCGAGACGTCGCACCTCGAGTACCGCGCCGAGTAGCGCGCGAGTTCTTATCCGGGCGACAGGCCGACGTGGCAGGCTAAGAATCATGTCCGCGCTGTCTGACTTCCTCACAGTGCGTACCCCGCTGGCCGACGCCCAGGTGGCCCACGTCCAGCGTCTGGTCGGGGAGTGGCAGCTACTCTCCGACCTTGCCTTCGCCGACCTGCTGCTCTGGATCCCGGTCGCGCCCGCCGCGAGCGAGACCGACAGCGCCCCGGAATTTCTGTGCGTGGCGCAGTGTCGCCCCACCACCGGCCCCACGGCCTACCAGCACGACCAGGTCGGGGCGGTGCTGCGTGGCGATCGGGCGACACCGCTGCGCACTGCCCTCACCGAGGGCCGCATCTACCGCGAGGTCGAGCCGGACTGGGACGGTGACCTGCCGATCCGCCGTGAGGCGATCCCGGTACGGCTGGACGGTGCGGTGATCGCCGTGCTCGGCCGCGACGCCAACCTGGCCAGCATCCGCACCCCGAGCCAGCTTGAGCTGGTCTACCTGCAGAGCGCGGCCGACCTCGCGGCGATGGTTGCCGACGGCACCTTCCCGGCCGCCGACGACCGCACCGAGGAGGGCTCCGGGCCGCGGGTCGGCGACGGCATCCTGCGCATCGAGCCCGACGGCACGATCATCTACGCCAGCCCGAACGCGCTGTCGGCGTTCCGGCGCCTCGGCGTGACGGGCAACATCCTCAACGAGCCGATCGACACACTGACGAGCACGATCGCCGACGACCCCTTCGATGCCAGCGACCTTGCCGCCGCGGTGTCCACCGCCGTCGACGGCGGGCAGCCGGTCGGCACCGAGGTGGAGGGCGGCGGCGCGACGGTGCTGTTCCGGGCCCTGCCGCTGCGGCCGCGTGGCGAGACACTCGGCGCATTGCTGCTCCTGCAGGACGTCACCGAGCTACGCCGTCGCGACCGCCAGATCATGAGCAAGGACGCGACGATCCGCGAGATCCATCACCGGGTCAAGAACAACCTGCAGACGGTCGCCGCGCTGCTGCGGCTGCAGGCCCGGCGGGTCGCGGTACCCGAGGCCCGGCTCGCGCTCGAGGAGTCGATGCGCCGGGTCAGTTCAATAGCGCTCGTGCACGAGACGCTGTCGGTGTCCGTCGACGAGGCGGTGGACTTCGACGAGATCGTCGACCGGCTGCTGGTGATGCTGTCCGACGTCACGGATTCGGGGGCGCGCATCGAGATGAAGCGCGTCGGCAGCTTCGGCGACGTGCCGGCCGAGCTGGCTACCGCGTTGGTGCTCGTGCTCACCGAGTTGGCCCAGAATGCCATCGAGCACGCCTTTCCCGCCGGGTCCGGGGGACGCGTCGAGGTATCGGCCGAACGGGCGCGGGGGCTGCTCACGATGACGATCCGCGACGACGGGGTGGGGCTGCCCGCGGACTTCACCTCGGAGAAATCCGACCGGCTGGGGTTGCAAATCGTGCGGACCCTGGTCGCTGCTGAGCTCGGCGGCTCGGTGGAGTTCCGCTCCCACGACGACGGTTCCGGAACCGCGGCGATGGTGTCGATGGCCTTGGGCCGGCGGGGCCGCGTGGGGGGAGCCGAATGAGTGCAGCAGGTGCGGGCGAA
This sequence comes from Pseudonocardiales bacterium, assembly GCA_043746395.1. Classification (GTDB taxonomy): domain Bacteria; phylum Actinomycetota; class Actinomycetes; order Mycobacteriales; family Jatrophihabitantaceae; genus JAYTRE01. The sequence goes on along the minus strand of JAYTRE010000175.1, from coordinate 5,592 downwards.
CCGCCAGGGCGGGGCTTCAGCCGAGGCGGGCCCGGGCCCGGGCGTTGCGGCGCTTGAGGGCGCGGCGTTCGTCCTCGGACAGCCCGCCCCAGACTCCGGCGTCCTGGCCGCTCTCCAGCGCCCACGCCAGGCAGTCCTGGATAACGGGGCAACGCCGGCAGACGGTCTTGGCCTGCTCGATCTGGAGCAACGCGGGCCCGGTGTTCCCGATCGGGAAGAACAGCTCCGGGTCTTCGTCACGGCAGATCGCGCGGTGACGCCAATCCATGACGATATCTCCTCACTCAGTGGCGGCGGATGACCGGTGGGCAACCCGCCGTGCTTGTGAATCCTTTCACGAGCACAGGCTCGGGACAAGCAACATCGACACACTGCGCGTCAGGTCACCAGCGGTCTGCGGTGGTTCCGCCGCGGCCCCGAACAACCAGCGTTACCGAATTCGTCCCGCGCGGCAAGTCCTCCCTGACCGGACTGGGTGCCGCCCAGCGGTTTCGCCGATTGTGTCCGGTTATCTCACCCCGGGATTATGACGCGAATCGCCCTCGGGACGGTGCGGAACACCAACTTGGTCTGCGGGCCGAGCCGATCGCCGTCGACTTGGACCGGTAGCGGCTCGTCGGCGCTGATGGTGAGCCCGTCGAGATCGTGCAGCACGGTGGCGCCCCAACGCCCCACCCGGGGGTGGTCCCCGGACATCCGCGCCATGCTTATCAACAGGCCCAGCGCCCCCATCCGGCGCCGGGCATACAGGGCCAGTCCGTTCTCGAAGGTCACGTCCGGCGTCGGGTGCAGCGGCCGGTTGCCGACGAAGGTCCACGGATCGGCGTTGGCCACGATCGCGAAGTACACGTCGTCGAGGGTGGTGCCGTCGGCGAGGTCGATGTGCAGTTTCGGGTGTCGCCGGTCCATGCGGAGGTATTCCCGGAATCCGACGCGGGCGTACAAGGCGTGCGTCGACTTGGTGCCCTTGCGTCGCCGCTTCTCGACCCCGGCCACGATGGCCGCATCCAGGCCCATCCCCGCTGCGAAGACGAACCACCGATCGTCGAGCATGCCGAGGCTCACCGATCGGGTTGTCCCCGCGCGGAGCCCGTCGAGCAGGGCCCCGGTCGCCTCCACCGGGTCGTTCGGCACGCCCAGCGCCCGGGCGAACACGTTCGTCGAGCCGGCCGGGACGATTCCCAATGACGGGACGGCGGGGTGCACGCCGTCGGTGAGCAGCCCGTTGACGACCTCGTTCACGGTCCCGTCGCCGCCGAGGGCGATGACGGCGTCGGTGCCGTCGCGCATCGCGCGGCAGGCCAGCGCCGCCGCGTGGCCACGGTTGCCCGTCTCGGCGATCTCCAGGTCGGCATCGCTGCCCAGCGCGTGCGCGAGGACGTCACGCGCCCGCGCGGTCGTCGCGGTCGCGTGCGGATTGGTCACGACCAGGACGCGCACCGCGCGCACATTACGCGTCAGTACGCTGGACAGCGTGAGCGCCGTCGAGCACGACAGCGCCGTGGAGCACGACAAGGTGCCGCGGCAGGTGCGCCTCGCCGCCGCCGTGGTCGGGGGCGAAGCCCTCGCCCTGCTGGTGGTCGTTGCGGTGCTCGTCGGCAAGACCGTGACGGGACACCCCAACAGCGTCGGCCGCGCCCTGCTCGGCGCGGGCCTCGCGCTACTGGCCGCGGTGCTGCTCGCCGTTGCCGCCCGCGGTCTGCTTCGGCGAAGCGCCGCGGCGCGCACGCCGGTCGTCGTGCTGCAGCTGCTTGCGCTGCCGGTGGGCTACAGCCTGGGATTTCAGGCCGGACGCATCACCTACGGCGGCCCGATCGTGCTCGCCGCAGTGCTGGCGCTGTACCTGCTGTTCACCCCCGCGGCGCGGGCCGCGCTGGACCGCGAACGCTAGGAGCATCAGCTCTCCGGCACGCCCAAGCTGGTGCGCAGCCGCTTGAGGCCGCGGGCGACCAGGCGCGAGACCTGCATCTGGGACACCCCCACGATCGCGGCGATCTCGGTCTGGGTCTTGTTGGCCACGAAGCGCAGCAGCAGGATCTCGCGTTCCGCCTCGGGCAGCTCGTTGATCACCCCGCGCAGCAGGTCGCGCTGCTCGACCTGCTCGAAGCCCGCGTCCACCACGCCGAGCATCGGGTGTTCGGGCACCGTCTCGCCGGGCGCGGCGAGGGACTCTAGGGGAACTGCCGAATATGCGCGCGCGGCGTCGAGCGCCTCGATAACGGCGTCCTCGTCGGCGTCGATGCGTTTCGCGAGCTCGGCGACGGTGGGGGAGCGGCTGAGTTCCTGGCTCAGATCCGCGCGCGCCGCCTTCAGCGCGGTCTGCATCTCCTGCGCCCGGCGCGGCACGTGGATCAGCCAGCCGGTGTCACGGAAGTGACGCTTGATTTCGCCCAGGATCGTGGGGGTTGCATACGTCGAGAACTCCAGTCCTCGCGACGGGTCGAAGCGGTCGATCGCCTTCAACAACCCGATGGCCCCGACCTGGACGAGGTCGTTCATGGGCTCGCTGCGGCCGCTGAACCGGCGGGCCAGGTACCCGACCAACGGCATGTGCAACTCCACCAGGCGATCGCGCAGGCCGCGGCGCTCCGGGCTCGCCTCGGGCAGGCTGTGCAGCCGGAGCAGCAGCTCGGCAGCGGATTCCGACCCGGGGTCGCCGGCGTCGGGCACCTGGGTGGGGGAGCTCACGCGCGGCTGGCCTCGCTGCGTTTGGTGAGCACCACGCTCATCCGGCCATCGGAGCTGCGTACCTCGACCGTGCCGGCCAGCGCCTCGAGCACCGTCCAGGCGAAGCCGGTGCGATTCACCTCGGCGGCGTCGCGGGTCGCGACGCTGGCCTGCACCTCCACACAGCCGGGCGAGGTGCGGAACTGGACCTCGAGCGGAGTGTCGTCGACAACGTGGGGGAGCAGCAGTGCGCAGGCCTCGTCGACGGCCAGCCGGAGATCCTCGATGTCGTCGACGGTCAGGTCACAGCGCGCCGCGAGGCCCGCGGCCGCGAGGCGCACGATCGACACGTAGCTGGGCTCGGCCGGGACGCGGAGTTCGACGACGTCGTTCGCGCCTGCCTGGGAGGGGAGGTTCACCGGCCACCTTCCGCGGGGTTGGGCATGTTCCATCTCTCGATCACAGGCTGACCATATTGCGCACCGAGAAGCGAGGGCGCGGCGGTACCGAGGGCCAGATTCGCACCGGCCACCGGGTCGAGGCCGATCCAGCGCGCTCCGATGACGCGGCTGATGTGGCCGTGGGAGACCAGGACCACCGGACCGTCAGCGAGGTGCGCCCGCGCCAAGTCGAGAACCCGGTCGGCGCGGCCGCCGACCTCTTCGATGGTCTCGCCGTCGGGCACGCCCTGGCTCCACAGCCGCCAGCCGGGGACGCTACGCCGGATCTCGGCTGTGGTCAGTCCCTCGTAGGCGCCGTAGTCCCACTCGGCGAGGTTCGGGTCAACGGTGTCGACGTGCAGCCCGGCCAGACGGGCGGTCTCCCGGGCGCGCAGCAGCGGGCTGCACACCACGAAGGCGGGTCCGACACCGGCCAGCAGGGGGCCGAGGCCCTTGGCCTGGTCCTCGCCCTGGGCGGTCAACGCGATGTCGGTAAGCCCGGTGTGTTGGCCGGATTTGCTCCACTCGGTCTCGCCGTGGCGGATCAGCCAGATCGCGGTCTCGTCGCCCAGCGACGCGGTCTGTTGGGCGGCCGGATGCACACCGCTGAGCTTACCGTCGCCGTCCGTGCGACAACTCACGTGCGTCCGCTGCCGGTGACGTGACAGACTTTGGTGTCCGGGCGAACCCCGGCGGCTCCGCATGACCTGCGCCGTAACCTGGGCGGGAATCAACGACTCAGGTGGCCAGCGATTGTGAGGCTTGGGCAGTGGGGTTCGATCCGCAGAGCGCGGTCTTTCAGGTGCACGAGGGCGGCAAGCTCGTCGTCAGGAGCACGCTGGCGCTGAGTGACCGGCGGGCCCTGTCGCTTGCCTACACCCCGGGTGTCGCCGAGGTCTGCTCGGCGATCGCGGTGGACGAGTCGCTGGCCCGGACCTATACCTGGCGGTCTCGGCTGGTCGCCGTCGTGAGTGACGGGACAGCGGTGCTGGGGCTGGGCAACATCGGCCCGGCGGCGGCGCTGCCGGTCATGGAGGGCAAGGCTGCGCTGTTTAGTGAATTCGCCGGTATCAACGCCGTCCCCATCGTCTTGGCCACCACCGATGCCGACGAGATCGTGGAGACCGTCGTGCGCATCGCACCGTCGTTCGGGGGCATCAACCTAGAAGACATCTCCGCCCCACGCTGCTTCGACATCGAGCGCCGACTGCGGGAGCGCCTCGACATCCCGGTGTTCCATGACGACCAGCACGGCACGGCCATCGTGGTCCTGGCGGCGTTGCGCAACGCCGCCCGCGTGACAGGTCGCGAGCTCGCTGACCTGCGCGTCGTGGTCTCGGGGGCCGGCGCGGCGGGTGTCGCTTGCACGAAGATCCTGCTGGCCGCAGGTATCGGTGACATCGCCGTTGCCGACTCGCGCGGCATCCTGCATCCCGACCGCGCGGACCTCACTTCGGTCAAGGCCGACCTCGCGCAGCAGACCAACCGCAGCGGACGACGCGGCTCGCTGCACGACGCACTCGATGGTGCCGACGTCTTCCTTGGGCTCAGCGCTGGTGCGGTGGTGGAGGACTCGATCGCGCGGATGGCGCCGCACTGCATCATCTTCGCCCTGGCTAACCCTCACCCGGAGGTCGAGCCAGAGATGGCGCACCGGCACGCGGCGGTAGTGGCGACCGGGCGCAGCGACTACCCGAACCAGATCAACAACGTGCTGGCGTTCCCCGGCGTGTTCGCCGGTGCGTTCGACGCGGGGGCGCGGGCCATCACCGAGCAGATGAAGCTGGCTGCCGCCCGCGCCCTGGGTGACGTGGTGGCCGCCGAATTGGCACCCGAGCGCATCGTGCCGAGTCCGTTCGATCCGCGCGTCGCCCCGGCCGTGGCCGCCGCAGTGGCGTTGCAGGCGCTGGCCGACGGGATCGGCGAAGCGGTGCAGGCTTAGCGCCCGCCGCAGCTGGGCAGTGCTGTTAATTGCCGGTGGTCATCCCCTGCGCGGAGATGGTGATCCGCTGACCCGGGTGGATGAGCCTCGGGTTGTCGCCGAGAACGGCTTTGTTGCGCGCATAGAGGTCGGCATAGCCCTGCATCTTGAACCAGGCGGCGATGCTCCACAGGTTGTCGCCGGGCTGCACGACGTAGGTCAGCGGGGGCCGCGTCGCCGCGGTGGTGCTTGCCGCCGGCTGCGCCGGTGTCGCGGAGCTCGAGCCTGCCGTGAGCCCGGCCACGCCCATCGACCCGGTGGCGGTTGATGGCGGCGCGGAGGTGTGCTGGCCACTGCTCTGGTGCGCAGCGGACGCGTCCGAGTGGCGGTTGCCGCTGGCGACGACGCGGATGGCAAGCACCGTCACCACTGCGGCGATCAGCGCCAGCAGCACGATGGCGGGAACTAGGCCACTGCGGCGGGTGGTGGAGCGATGCGAGCCGTGCATACAACCCCCGACCAGTCGGCCCCGCGCCCGAATCTACTCCAGACTCGGCGCGCGAT
>JAYTRE010000174.1:0-6386 GCA_043746395.1 Pseudonocardiales bacterium | reverse complement strand
TCATCAGCAGGGTCAACCCCCACCACCGCGGACCCGGTCCGAGCAGCTGCAGGTCGATGCGCAGGAGGCCGTAGATACCGATGGTCACCATCGCCGCGCTCATCAGCGCCGACACCGGGCTGGGCGCCTCGGCGTGTGCACGCGGCAACCACGCGTGCAGGGGAAGCAGCCCGGCCTTTGATCCGAACCCAACCAGGGTCAGGACGAACACCACCGTGCGTGTCCCTGGCGAAACGCGGTCCAGGTGCGCCGCCAACGTCGCGAAGCTGTCCGCGCGCGCTGAGGCCGACAGGATCAGCAGACCAAGTAGCAGGGCAGCGAAGCCGAGCTGGCTCAGCACCGCGTAGCGGACCCCGGCCGAGCGCACCGCAGAGCGGCGGTGCTCGGTCAGCACCAGGATGAGGGACGCAACGGCCATCAGCTCCCAGCACAGCAGCAACGTCGTCACCGAACCGGCTGCCGGCACCAGCAGCATGGCCGCCACGAACAGCGGCAGCACGACCAGCGTGAACCTGGGCAGGTGCGCGCCGCGGGCATAGCCGATCGAGTAGACGCCGACGGCGATGGCGACGGCGCCGATCACCGCTACGAAGATGCCACCGAGCGGACCCAGCGCCAGGCGGACACCGACCAGCGGCAGCACCCAGCCGATCTGCACCGGGCGAAACGTGTGGAACAGCGCCGTGACACCGATGCCTAGCCCGGCACCGCCCAACAGAGCCGTCAGGGCACCCGAGGCGGTGCATGCAGCGGGACTGCCGCCGTGCTGACCGCTTAGCCGAGCGGGTACGGCCGGTGCGGTTTGACACGCACCGCTCATCGGCGGGTCACCGAACGCAGCGCGGCCACGATCTGCTGAGGGGTAGGCGGGCAACCCAGTACCTCGACATCGACTCCGACCACATCCGAGACCGCGCCGATCACTGCGTACCCGTCAGCGAACATCCCGCAGTTGCAGGCGCAATCACCCACCGCGATCACCACCCGCGGCAGCGGTATTGCTTCCAGGGTGGCGAGCAACGGGCCGGCCATGTTGCGGGTCACGACCCCGGTCACCAGCAGCGCGTCCGCATGCCGCGGCGAGGCGACCAGGCGCACGCCGAACCGTTCGGCGTCGTACACGGGCGAAAACGCGCCGGAAAGCTCGATCTCGCAGCCGTTGCACGAGCCCGCGTCGACGTGGCGCACCTGCATCGAGCCGGCCACACCGGTCGGAGGCGCAGTCACAGCGGGCGGCGGGATCGCCTGCGCCGGTTCGACGACACGTCCGACCTGGCGAATCTTGGTCAGCCAACCCATCACGGCTGCCAAGACACGCAAGTTAGCGTCATCCTGCTGCCCGGGCGGCAGCCCGCGCGCTGGCCTGCAGATCCTTCAGCAGCCCCAGCTGGTCGTTGAGCAGGCCCGTCAGCACCTTGCGGGCAACCGCCAGCAACTCGGCCATGTCCGGCGAGGCCATCGAATAGATCACCGAGTTGCCCTGCTTGCGGGTCACGACCACCCCGGCCCGGCGCAACACTGCGAGCTGCTGCGACAGGTGTGACGCCTCCACCCCGACCTTCGGCTGCAATTCCCCGACCGAGCGGTCACCCTCAACCAGCAGCTCCAGAATCCTGACCCGAGCCGGATGCCCCAAGGTCTTGAAGAAGTCCGCCTTCAGTTGATACAGCGGTGTCGACACTCCCGAACGCCTCCTCGATGTATCCCGGCCCGGTCCGGCAACCAATGACAGTTCGCACAATTTCCAGGGTTGCACTCTAGAATAATTGCTATCTGACAATATCATCATGTTCGAACCCAGCCGTAGAGACATCATCGCTCGCCGAAACTGGACGACGGACCAACTGCTGGGCACTGGCGCCTCGGCTGTGGCAAGGCTTCGCTGACCGGTGGGCTGGAAGGCTGTCGGTGGCCGCCCGTAAGCTCGGCGCACCAGCCGAACGGAGACACGAATGACGGCATCAAGCGGGTTCGAGGGCGCGCTCGCCCGAGCCGAGGCGGATCTCGAGTCCGCGTCGAAGGCGGGTGCTGCGCTGGCGCGAGAGCTTAAGCGTGCTCGGCACGCCGCAGCACTGGGCAGCGTCCGCGACCTGCGTCGCGCCCTGGAAGGCGCGGCCACTCTCGCCAGCGACCTGCACGCTCAGGTGCTCGCCGCGAGGTCCGCCTACGACGTGGACGAGGCGGATCTGATGGCCTCCGGCAGGTATGCCAAGGAGCTACTCGCCGCAGCGGCCGACGCCGACGTCGCCATGTTCGAGGCAGACGATCGGCTGCTGTGCTACCCGTCGATCGTTCGGATCCTTGCTGGTGATCTCGCGTTGGAGGTTGACCGGAAGCGGGTGCGCGGCCTGCGGCCGTCGGTCGTCATCGCCCAGCTCCAGCGGGCGCAGCAAGCCGGCCCGCGCTTCAAGCCCGAGCCATTCCTCGTCAGCCTGCTCGGCGCCTACGACCTGGTGGTGGCCGAACAGGACAAGGCTGCTGGCGCGGTGGTGCGACTGCTCGACGTGTACGGCGTTCTGACGCTGCTTCCCGGACAGGCACGCGAATACCCGAAGCCGGAGTTTGCCCGCGACCTCTATCTGCTCGACCAGACGGGTGTGACCACCGCCGGCTCCACTGGACGCCGCCTTCGATGGGCGGCCAGTACGGGAACAAGGCAGCCCGGCGTTCTCTCCACGGTGGCCAAGAGCGGCCAGCAGCAGCGTTACTGGGGCATCGCGTTCGAAGGGGCCCCGCAGTGATTGGGTATGCGCGCGAGCGCGAGGCGCTGGATCGGACGAGCGGACGACGGGCATGAGCGGGCCGGCAGTGAATGCGACGCAAGCAAGCGGCCTGCCCCTTGGCGGAGCCGGCATGTCGGTCGCGTCCTACCTGGACCTGGTGACGAAGGACTACCTGGGTGACTACGTGCGCAACGGTGGGGCTGCGGTGCGTTTCGTGGTCGTCGGCAATGACGAGGTAGCGGTGCGTTGGCATGACGGCCTGCGTGCCGCCGCGGGCGGAGGCGGCTACCTGTGCGTGTCGGTAGACGCTGCCGACGTGCGCGTGCACCTCATCGACCAGCTCTACGCGGCGGTGGCCCGCACGGTCGATTGGCGCGATCTCGCGCGGCGCCAAGTGTGCGTGGCCTGGGACGACCTCGGGCTAACCGCCCCGACAGCGGATAGCCTCACTGTCGCGGCGATCGCGCAACACCACGAGGTCGACCCGCGCGAGGCGGCGCGCAGCATCCGTCGCCGTCTTGAGGCGCTAGTGCTGCACGATTCGTCACTCGCCCGCGAATTTCGGCTTGCGGTACTGCGGCTGTGCCAGGCCGAGCTGGGCACGAGCGAGGTCGCTACGGCCGAACGCGATGCCGTCATCTGCTGGCTACGCGTCGAGCCGGTCGCATTGCGGGCGCTGCGCTCGGCGTCGCTGTACGCCCGCGTCGGGCGGCACAACGCTCGATCGCTGCTCACCTCGCTCGCGGCCTGGCGCGCGCACGTCAGCGGCACGGGGCTGGTGCTCGATCTCGATCTTGCGCGCCTCGCGGCATCGCGACGTCCCCCGCTTGAGGAGCGAGTGGGCTGCTACTACAGCAAGGCGGCTGTCTTGGACGCCTACGAGGTGCTCCGCCAACTCGTCGACGCCACTGACAACCTGCGCGGCGTGTTCGTTGCGGTCACCATGCCGCCGGCGCTGGTCAGTGACGAGGCGCGTGGGCTGCCCGCCTACAGCGCGTTGCACCTGCGCATCGTTGACGAGGTGCGCGACCGCCGGCGGGCCAATCCGTATGCCGCGCTCGCCCGGCTCGAGACTCGGTTGGAGGTCGCACCGTGACCGGGACGGACTCCCGCCTGTCGGCCAGGCGCGCGATCGAGGCACTCCGCTCAGGAGTACCCAGCCGCTACGCCGTCTCGGTCCTGGGCAGCGGTCAAGGCGATATCGAGGATCGCATCGTCGGACTGCTCGACGGGGTCGGAACCGTGCGGGCAACGCGCCGGGGATTGCTACTAGGCGCAGGCTTCGGGGCGGGCAAGAGTCATGTCCTCGAGCACGTCGCCCACGTGGCGCTCGAGCGAGGGTTTGCGGTAAGTCGGATCGTCGTCAGCAAGGAGACGCCGCTGCACGATCGGGCCAAGGTGCTGCGCGCGGCGGTCGAGTCCGCAGTGACCGACGGCGGCCTGGGCGCCGCGATCGCCGATGCCGCTGCGGGGCTCGACCCCGGCAGCCCCGCGTTCGCGGAGCTACTGCGTTGGGCGAGCAGCGGCGCGTCGCCAGTGGATGAGAGGTTTGCGCTGACGTTGAGCCTGCTGCCTCGAGTGCAGGCGAGTGACGAAGACTTCGCCGAGACAATCATCCGCTTCTGGTGCGGTGACCGGATCGAGGTCGGGGAGCTGCGAAAGCAGGCGAAGCTGGCTGGCGAGGGTCGGCCTGCGCTGGCGGGCGTTGCGGCAGGTGAGCTCGCCGCGCAACGTTTCCGCTTCCTAGCTCGATTGTTCGTCGCGGCCGGGTACCGAGGGTGGCTCCTGCTGTTCGACGAGGTCGAGCTCATCGGCCGCTACCCGTTGCTGCAGCGCGCCAAGTCGTATGCCGAACTCGCGGAGTGGCTCCAGCCGGATGTGGACGATCCAGCCGCTCCGCTGGCCACGGTGCTCGCGATGACCGACGACTTCGACGCCGCCGTATTGACGGCACGCAACGACCGGCAGGTCGTGCCCGCGAAGCTGCGCGCCAAGCAGACGTCTCAGTGGGATGCTGTCGCCGCGAAGTCCGAGATCGGCATGCGGCTCATCGAGCGGGAGATGCTCCTGTTGGAGCCCCCCGATGCCGACGAACTCGACGGTGCGTACAGCCGGATCAAGGCGCTGCACAGCGAGGCGTTCGCGTGGGACGCCCCCGACGTCGCAGGGCTCGAGCGTCTCGGGGCGACCCGCATGCGCCAATACGTGCGGGCCTGGATCAACGAATGGGATCTCGTGCGTCTGGATCCCGGCTTCCGACCGCAGACCGAGGTGGCGACGATTGGTACGACGAGCTACGACGAGCAGGCGGAACTCGACTACGACCGCGACGACTGAGCCGCATCGAGTCGACCCAAGCGGCGGAGTCGATGCCGCGATCTGCCCAGCAGCCGAACCCGCGATCCATCGCGTCGAGGTCGTCCGCTTCGAAGCACTGCGTGCCGTGGGCGGTAGCGACCGCATCGCGGATCAGCGCGGCGACGGATCGACGCGTGCGTGCGACGAGGCGCTGTCAGTCGGGTCCGGGCGTTAGTGGTGATGGTGGATGGGTTGGTTGAGGAGCCAAGTCTCGAGGGTGTCGAGGGGGGCGGGTCGGGCGATGTGGTAGCCCTGGGCGGTGTCACAGCCGAGCTCGGCGAGCATGTCGAGGATTTCGGGGGTTTCGACGCCTTCGGCGACGATGGTGAGCCCGAGGTTGTGGCCGAGTTCGATGACGCTGTGCACGATGTTGGCGTCGTCGCGGTCTTCGGTCATGGTCGCGACGAAGCAGCGGTCGATCTTAAGCTCGTTGACGGGCAGGGTTTTGAGCAGGCTGAGGCTGGTGTAGCCGGCGCCGAAGTCGTCGATCGAGATCGTGATGCCGAGTTGGGTGAGTTGAGCCAGGATGCGTTTCGCGCGGGCCGGGTCGGTCATGATCGCCGATTCGGTGACTTCGAGATGCAGCAGGCTGGCCGGCAGGTGGTGGTGGGCGAGCATCGCGGCGACCTGTTCGGGTAGCTGTTCGTCGAGCAGGTTGCGGGCGGAGAGGTTGACTGCGATCGGGAGCGGGCGGCCGATGTCGGCCCACAGCTTTGCCTGGGTGGCTGCCAGTTGCAGGAGGTGGCGTGTCAGCGGGCCGATCAGGCCGGTGTGTTCGGCCAGGGGGATGAACGCGTCGGGGGGCATCAGGCCGCGGGTGGGATGTTGCCAGCGGACGAGGGCTTCGACGCCGACGACTGCGCCGGTGCGCAGGCTGATCTTGGGCTGGTAGTACAGCAGCAGTTCGTGGTGTTGCAGGGCGCGTCGCAATTCGCCGAGAAGCGCCATTTTGGCGGGGGAGTGTCCGTCGGCCGCGCTGTCGTAGGCGAAGATGCCCAGGTGCTGGGTCTTGGCGACGTACATGGCGATGTCGGCGCGTTGCAGCAGGGTGCTCGTGTCGTGGCCATGCGTGCCGGACAGCACGACCCCGATGCTGGCTTCGACATGCAGGTCGAGGCCGGCGACGTGGAACGGGGTTTCCAGGGCGTGGCGTGCCTTGGCCGCCACCACGTTGACGGCGTGCAGGTCAGCGACCTGGCACAGCAGTATCGCGAACTCGTCACCGCCCAGGCGGGCCACCGTGTCGCCGGCGCGGACTGCTGATGACAGGCGGGCACCGAGTTGGGTGAGCAGTTCGTCGCCGTA
>JAYTRE010000173.1:0-2048 GCA_043746395.1 Pseudonocardiales bacterium | reverse complement strand
GGTCGGATGGACCTGCAGGGACAGGGCCGAGTCGGCGGCGAGCACCTTCAGCAGGAACGGCAGGTGGGGCCCGTAGTGCTCGACGACGGACCGCCCCAGCAGCGCCTCGGGCGCGCTGCGGATCAGCGCGTCGAGTGGGACCGCGAGGCCGGGGACGCCAGCCGGCGCGTCGGGGTGCGCGCCGAACCACAGCTCCGCGACGGGGGCGCCGTCGGCAGCGATTCCGAGCAGGTTCGCGATCGCCGTGCGCGAACCCCACGCATAGTGCCGCGCGACGCCCTCAAGGGCGAACACCGCAGGCACGGGCATCGCACGATCTTATGGGGGCGGTCCTGCGGACCTGTCGAGATCGGGCTCCAGGTAGATGACCCGCGCCGCCGGGACGGCCGTTCGCACCCGGGCCTCGGCGGCGTCGATCGCGGCGGCCACGTCGGCGATCCCCGCCTCGGCGGGCATGGCGAGCTTGGCCCCCACCAGCAGCTCGTCCGGTCCGAGATGCAGCGTGCGCAAGTGGATCACCCGGTCGACGCCGGGCCCGACCAGCGCCACCGCGATCGCGTCCCGCTGAGCTGGCACGGCGGATTCCCCGAGTAGCAAGCTCTTGGTCTCGATCGCGAGGACGATCGCGACGGCGATGAGCAGCACGCCGATGGCCAGGGTTCCTATCCCATCCCACACGTCCTGGTGGGTGAGGGCGGACAGCCCCACCCCGGCGAGCGCGAGCAGCAAACCCGTCAGGGCGGCGACATCCTCGAGCAGCACCACCGGCAGCTCCGGAACCTTGGCGTGCCGGATGAAGGCCATCCAGCTGTCCTCGCCTTTGAGGCCGCGCGACTCCACGATGGCGGTGCGCAGCGAGAAGGACTCCAGCCCGATGGCGACGATCAGCACGATGACGGCCACCGCCGGCGACTCCACCGGATGCGGTCGGCGGATCTTGGCCACGCCCTCGTACACCGCGAACAGCCCGCCGGCCGAGAACAGCATGAGGGCCACGAGAAAGCCGTAGACGTAGCGGTCGCGGCCGTATCCGAACGGGTGCTCGGGCGTCGCTTGCCGGCGCGCGCCGTGCCTGCCGATGAGTAGCAGCACCTGGTTGCCCGAGTCGACGACCGAGTGCACGCCCTCGGCGAGCATTGACGACGATCCGGTGATGACGAACGCGATGAACTTGATGACGGCGATGCCGAGGTTCGCCCCGAGCGCAGCGACCACCGCCCTGGAACCGCCGTGAGTGCTCATCGAGTCCCTCGCCCGCCACTCGCTGCGCTCGGGAGGACTCTGGATCGAAGCGCGCCCCTCGGCGCGCCGATCTCCCTGCTCTTCGCGCAAGCGCCCATCGATTAGTGGGCTAGCTCCGCCGGGCGCGGGGCGCCAGGGTCCAGGCCCAGACCGAAGCCCAGGTACGCCGCGGTGAACTCGCCGAATGCTGCCGCCGCCGCGAAGCGGGCCAGCGGCGTACCAGGCGGGACGTCCACGCTCGACGAGCGCAGCCCGAGCTCGCCAGCCAGCTGCTCCAGCGCCGCCGCCGCCCGGCGGGCTGCGATTTCGTCGAGCTGGATACGCGCGCCTGACCTCACCCCAAGCTCCGGGTCGTCGGCGCTCCCATCGTTGCCGATGACCAGCAGCCGGGCGCGACGCGGTAGGTCATCATCGCGGTCGGCGAAGGGATCGGGCGGCCCCGCCGGTCCGGCGCCACGCAGCAATGCCCCAGCCCGGGCCACGCCGTCGGGCAGGCTCACCGCCACAGCCTGCACGCCGGCCGCCAATTGCAGCGCATCGGCGGTAGCGCGCGCGGCGACACCGGCCAGGGCCCCGGCTCCGACGATAAGCGGAAGCGACGTCGCGAACTCGGCGGCGAGGGCCTTCGCGGGATTGGTGAACGCGGCGCTGTCCGGCCGGCAGGTCTCCGCGGTCTGGTCCAGCGCCGCGGCTATCTCGCTGAGCAGGGCCGGTGGCACGGCGTACACGCCCAGTGCGTCGAGGGCCTGCAGCAGCGGTGTCAACACCGCCCAGCGCGCGGCGCGGGGATTGAGGTCGGTGGGCAG
>JAYTRE010000172.1:0-2030 GCA_043746395.1 Pseudonocardiales bacterium | reverse complement strand
GCCACGTCGCGCGAGACGCTGATGGACGTCATGCGCTCATCGTGTCCGCCGCGGCCCGCTTCCGGCAGGGCACAAAGACCTGTGCTGCCGCTTCGGGCCAGATCGCGCAACTGACGGAAATACGCGTCATCACGGCCGCCGCCCGCAACTACGCCCGCTCCTTCGCCACTCAAGCCTAAGCAGTCGACACGACTGACGGACTCAACACTGACGCGATGCGAGAGGCAGCCCCACAGCTTCGGGATTCAGACCACGCGATCGAGCACCGCACCGACACAGGGCCAAGCCGGCACCCGCAACCGCCGCGACCGGCCCCAACAACCCGGGTAGCTCGCGATGACCTCGCAGACCGGCGCGAGCTAAAAAGAGTTGTGACCCATGAAGCACTTGACGGCAGCGACCCAGACCGGTCCACTCAGCATGCTCGACCGCGATGCCGGTCGGCTGCGGCTGCCTTGAACCGGTGGGACAGCGCTACAGCAGTCGCCTGGAATTCCGTGAGGCGGTCGTCGGACGCTGCGCCAGCGACCGGCCTCGCCCGCACCCGGAGCGGCCCGCTGACACCGGATGGAGAGTTCCGTGGCTGCAGTTGAATTTGTCCGCGCCACCTGCCGTTACCCAGGCACCACGATCTCGGCCGTCGACGAACTCGATCTGGAGATCGAGGATGGCGAATTCATGGTTCTCGTCGGCCCGTCCGGCTCGGGTAAGTCCACCGCCCTGCGGATGCTCGCCGGGCTGGAGGACGTCTCGAGTGGCGAAATCCGCATTGCCGGACACGATGTGTCACGAAAGCCGCCGAAAGACCGCGACATTGCGATGGTGTTCCAGAACTACGCCCTCTACCCGCACATGAGCGTTGCCGAGAACATGGGCTTCGCGCTCAAGCTCGCGGGCGTGGACAAGTCCGAGCGACGCGCCAAGGTCGTCGAGGCGGCAAAGCTGCTGGATCTCGAGAAGTTCCTGGACCGCAAGCCCAAGGCGCTGTCCGGTGGCCAACGGCAGCGGGTGGCCATGGGTCGCGCGATAGTGCGGCACCCGAGCGTGTTCCTGATGGACGAGCCGCTGTCCAACCTGGACGCGAAGCTGCGGGTGGAGACACGGGCCAACATCGCCGCGCTGCAGGCCCGGTTGAAGACGACGACCCTCTACGTCACGCACGACCAGGTCGAGGCGATGACGATGGGCCACCGGGTCGCGGTCCTCAAAGACGGCGTGCTGCAGCAGGTCGACACCCCGCGCAACCTCTACGACTCGCCGGCGAATCTGTTCGTCGCCGGCTTCATCGGCTCGCCGGCGATGAACCTGCGCACGCTGGACCTCGTCGACGGCGGAGCGCGGCTGGGCTCCATGGTCATCCCCCTCCAGCGCTCGGTTCTCGGCGCCGCCCAGGCTGCGGGACTGACCAAGGTCGTGCTCGGCGTGCGGCCCGAAGCGGTCGACATCTCGCCCACGCCGACCGGCCTGACGATGGTGGTCGAACTCGTCGAGGAACTGGGCGCGGACGCCTTCGTGTACGGGTCCCTAGTCGGCGACGAGGAATCCGCCGCCCGCATCGTGGCCCGGCCGACGGGTCGGGTGTCGCCCCAAATCGGAGAGAAAGTGGATTTGGCGATCAACTCCGTCCAGGAGTACGTCTTCCACCCTGAATCCGGCCATCGAATCGGCTGAGAGCCGACAGCGATGCCCGCCGGCCAGACGTAGTCGTCCGCTCTCGCTTCGCACCTCAGGGGCATCTGATGTCACCCATTCGCTACCGCCCGGTAACGAAGCGGTAACCTTTCGGGTCGCAGGGCTTACCCTGCTATGACCTGGGCCACACACTAGTGCAAGCGCTTACATACTGCCTGCCTGGCTGGATCGAAAGGGAGCTCGATGAGACGAACACGCAGGGCAACGTCCGTGGCCGCAGCACTCGCGTTGGTGACCGTGGCGGGCTGCTCGAGCAGCAGCAACAGCAGTTCCACTCCGACCGCAGCCCCGACGCTGACCGGCAACTGCGCGCAGTTCCAGCCCTATGCCGGCCACAG
>JAYTRE010000171.1:0-1628 GCA_043746395.1 Pseudonocardiales bacterium | reverse complement strand
CCGGGGGGCGGCGTGGCGATGGCGATGTACAACCTGGACGAGTCCATCCGCGACTTCGCGCGCGCGTCGCTGCGCTATGGGCTGGACCGCACGCTCCCGGTCTACCTCTCGACCAAGAACACGATCCTCAAGGCCTACGACGGCCGCTTCAAGGACCTGTTCGCCGAGATCTTCGAGGCCGAGTTCAAGGCCGACTTCGACGCCGCCGGCATCACCTACGAGCACCGGCTCATCGACGACATGGTGGCCGCCGCGCTGAAGTGGGAGGGCGGCTATGTCTGGGCCTGCAAGAACTACGACGGCGACGTGCAGTCGGACACTGTCGCCCAGGGCTTCGGGTCGCTGGGGCTGATGACCTCGGTGCTGATGACCCCGGACGGCCAGACGGTGGAGGCCGAGGCAGCGCACGGGACCGTGACCCGCCACTACCGCCAGCACCAGCAGGGCAAGCCCACCTCGACGAACCCGATCGCGTCGATCTTCGCGTGGACGCAGGGGCTGGCGGCCCGCGGCCGGATGGACGGCACGCCCGAGGTGACGGCGTTCGCGAAGACGCTCGAGCGGGTCTGCGTGCAGACCGTCGAGGGCGGCCAGATGACCAAGGATCTCGCGCTGCTCATCGGCGCCGACGCGCCGTGGCTGACCACCGAGGACTTCCTCGACGCGATCGAGGCGAACCTGCAGCGGGCCATGGGCTGAGCCGGCCCAGTAACCTGCGACACGCTGTCCCACGTTCCGATTGTGGTCGCGGGTGCCTTGACTTACCGTTTCCGGTAGGTAGCGTCTCGATGTCCGGCCGGTAACCGGACGGCCGCAGCGGCGTGTGCCGCCCGTCGAGGAGGCAGCATGCTCGCATTCGAGCGGCACGGTTCGGGGGAACCGCTCGTGCTCGTTCACGGCGTGACCCACCGCCGGCAGGCGTGGTACCCGGTCCTGGACCAGCTCGCCGAGCAACGCGAGGTGGTGCTCGTCGACCTGCCCGGGCACGGCGAGTCCCCGCCGCTGGCCACCGAGGGCCGTCCCGTGTCCGAGGCGCTGCGCGTGGAGTTCCGGGCGTTCCTCGCCGAACAGCAACTGCACCGCCCCCACGTTGCGGGCAACTCGCTGGGCGGCCGGGTGGCCCTCGAGGCCGGTGCCTCCGGTGACGCGCGCAGCGTGACCGCGCTGTCACCCGCGGGCTTCTGGCGCACCGACGCCGGCTTCGCCTACACCAGGACGCTGTTCGTCGCGATGGCCACGCTCGGTGTCCGGCTGGCACCGGTCGCCGAGCGGCTCTCGCGCAGTGCATCGGGGCGGATGTTGATGTACGGCTGGATCACCGCGCACCCGGCCCGCATCAGTCGGGACCAGGCGCTGGGCGATTTGCGCGCCTTCCGAGACGCGCTGCCCGCCCTGCGCTGCCTGCTCGAGGTCGCGAGCCCCTTCGACCAGCGCATCCCGGCCGACGTCCCGGTGACGATCGCCTGGGCCGGGCGCGACATCGTGCTGCCGCCCTGGCAGGCGGAGGTCGCGAAGCAACTGCTGCCCACGGCCGAACACATCATGATGCGCGGCGTGGGACACGTGCCAATGAATGACAACCCCGAGTTGGTGGCCGAGGTACTGCTGCGCGGCAGCATGCCGACGGC
>JAYTRE010000170.1:0-28848 GCA_043746395.1 Pseudonocardiales bacterium | reverse complement strand
ACCGGCGACGGGGGCGAATTGCCCGCCGACGCGCCGATCGCGGTGAAGGAGGCGGTGTTGCCGTTCCACCGCTTCCGTACCCCCGGCGGTGACCAGGTCGACTCGATCCTCGGCCCGGAGATGAAATCCACCGGTGAGGTCATGGGCTTCGACGACAACTTCGGGATGGCCTTCGCAAAGAGCCAGGCCGCCGCCTACGGCTCGCTGCCGGTGAAGGGCACCGTCTTCGTCAGCATCGCCAACCGTGACAAGCGCGCCGCGATCTTCCCGGTGAAACGCTTGTACGACCTGGGTTTTCGAGTGCTGGCCACCGTCGGCACCGCCCAGGTTCTGCGCCGCAACGGCGTCGACGCCGAGGTGGTGGGCAAGTTCAGCGACGGTCCCGGCAATGTCGTGGAGCGGATCCTCGCCGGCGAGGTGGACCTCGTGCTCAACACGCCATGGGGCTCGCCGGGCAACTCGGGCCCGCGGGTCGACGGCTACGAGATCCGCACGGCCGCGGTGTCGGCGGGCATCCCGTGCCTGACCACCGTCCAGGCTGCCGCGGCGGCCGTGCAGGGCATCGAGCAGCTGTCGCGGGGCGAGGTGGGAGTCCGCTCCCTACAGGATTTGCACGCCCAGCTCGCCACGTGGCGCGGGGCGGGCGCATGAGCCCGGTACAGGAACTCGGCGAAATCTTTGCGATGCAGCGGGTGGGCGCCTACGTGCAGTTCACCGTCGTCGCTCCGGGGCTCGCGGCGGGCTTTCGGCCCGGGCACTTCGTCGCGGTCGCCGTCGGCGGGGAGAACACGCCGATGCTGCTGCGGCGCGCGTTCGCCCTCTACGGGGCGACGCCGGGCGGCCAGTTCGCCGGCACCATCGCGTTTGTCGTGGCCGAGAACGGCGCCGGAACCAGGTGGCTGCTGCAGCGCCGGGCGGGGGACTACCTCGACGTGCTCGGCCCGCTGGGTACGCCGTTCTCGATGCCCTCGGCGCCGGTTCCCGCGGTCCTGGTCGGCGGCGGCTACGGCACCGCGCCCCTCATCCCGCTGGCCACCGAGCTGCTGGCCGCAGGCTCGCCCGTGGAGATCGTGCTCGGGGCGTCAACCGCGTCGAGGCTGTTCGGCGAGCTCGTCGCCAAGCGCCTTGCCGGCGCCGTCACGGTCACCACCGACGACGGATCGGCGGGACATGCTGGCCGGGTCACCGACGTCCTGCCCGCGGCCATCCGACGTATCGGCGCCGAGGTCGTCTACGCCTGCGGGCCGATGCCGATGCTGCGGGCGGTCGGTGACCTCGCGCAGGCGCACGGCATCCGCGCGCAGGTCGCGGTCGAGGAGGCGATGGCCTGCGGCATCGGCGTGTGCATGACCTGCGTGCTGCCGGTGCGTGGTGACGACGGCCGCTCCCGGCTGGTGCGCTCCTGCGTCGACGGCCCGGTCTTCGACGCCGACCGGGTGCGCTGGGACGACATCGGCCGCCTGGCCGAGGACCTGGTCGGCGCCGACGCGATGGGGGGGCAGTGAGATGGCCGAGCTGACCGCAACCCTCGGGCCGCTGAGCTTGCCGAACCCGGTGCTCACCGCCTCGGGCTGCGCGGCGGCCGGGCGCGAGCTGCACCAGTTCTTCGACGTAGCCCAGCTCGGCGCGGTCGTCACGAAGTCGATCATGATGAGGCCGCGTTCCGGGCGCCCGACGCCGCGGATGGCCGAGACGCCGAGCGGCATGCTGAACTCGATCGGCCTGCAGGGGCCGGGCATCGACGCCTTCCTCGCCAACGACCTGGCCTGGCTGGCCGAGCACGGTGCGCGCACCGTCGTCTCGATCGCCGGTGGTCACACCGACGAGTACGTGGAGCTGGCCCGCCGGCTCTCCGGCAACCCGGCCGTGTCGATGATCGAGGTCAACATCTCCTGCCCGAACGTCGAGAACCGCGGGCAGGTCTTCGCCTGCGACGCGATCGCCTCGTCGCGGGTGATCGGCGCGGTCCGGCGGGCGGCCGACCCGGCGGTGCCGGTGTTCGCCAAGCTCTCGCCGGACGTCACCGATATCACCCACATCGCCCGCGCCTGCGCCGATGCCGGTGTCGACGGCTTCTCCCTGATCAACACCCTGCTGGGCATGGTGATCGACACCGACACGCTCTCGCCCGCACTCGCGGGGATCACCGGGGGCCTGTCCGGGCCGGCGATCCGGCCGGTGGCGGTGCGCTGCGTCTGGCAGGTCAGGCGCGCGCTGCCGCACCTGCCCATCCTCGGCATGGGCGGCATCCGCAGCGGCCTGGACGCTCTGCAGTTCGTGCTGGCCGGCGCGTCGGCGGTGTCGGTCGGTACTGCGGTGTTCGGCGACCCGAGCGCCCCGGTGCGGGTGCTGGCCGAACTTGATGCGGCGCTGGATGAGCGGGGGTTCGCGTCGCTGGCCGACGCCGTCGGCTTCGCCCACCTGGACGCCGACGAGCGAGCGGCCCGCGCGATGAGCGCTGGCGCGAAGAGCAGGGGGACAGGCACGCCGGCAGGCGTGCTCGGATCACGAGTCCTCCCGAGCGGAGCGGGTGGCGGGCGAGGGATCCGATGAACGTGTCCGCCGGCGATCGGCGCGCACAGCTGGTGGGTTCGCTCGCCGTAGTGCGGCGCAGGATCGTTGACGCCTGCGCCACAGTGGGCCGAGACCCGCGCAGCGTCACCGTCATCGCGGTCACCAAGACCCACCCGGCCGCTGACGTGGTGAGCCTCGTCGCGCTCGGCGTGGCCGATTTCGGCGAGAGCCGCGATCAGGAGGCCATGGCCAAAGTAGCCGAGGTCGCAGCGCTCCTCGGCGCGCCCGGTGCCGCGCCCGCACCCGCGCTGCGCTGGCACTTTGTCGGCCGGGTCCAGACGAACAAGGCGCGCCGCGTCGTCGGCTACGCCAGCGCCGTGCACTCTCTCGACCGCGCGGAGCTGGTCACGGCGCTCGCCGATGCGGCGCAGCGCAAGCAGCGGCCCACTCCGCTCGGGGTCTTCATCCAGGTCAGCATCGACGGCGATCCGGCCCGCGGCGGAGTGCGCGGCGCAGCGGTCGAGTCTCTTGCCGACGCGGTGGCTGCCCGACCCGAGCTGCTGCTGCGCGGGGTCATGGCGGTGGCTCCACTAGGGGCCGATCCCGACGCGGCGTTTGCCGAGCTCGCCGAGACCGCCGCCCGGCTGCGGGCCCAGCACCCGCTCGCAGCCGCGATCTCGGCTGGGATGAGCGACGACCTGGAGCAGGCCGTCCGGAACGGGGCAACACACGTGCGTGTCGGATCGGCGTTGCTCGGCCGTAGAACAGCGCTTTTCGGCTAGCGTTCCCCACAACGCACGTCACACGAGTCACAGCACCACCGACTTCTGGAGGACCCAATGCCCGGAACGATGCACCGGATGGGCGTCTACCTCGGCCTGGTCGAAGACGACGACTTCGGCGACGGCGGTGACGGCTACGGGCAGACGACCGAGCGCGCGCCGGTCCGTAGGGACGAATACGCAGAGGCGCGCTACCCGCGCGATGTCACCTACTCCCGCAGCGAGGCCTCGCGCGAGCACGACGGGCCCGACGCCGGCTATGCCGAGGAGCACTACCCGGCCTACCAGATCACCACGCTGCATCCACGGACCTACAACGAGGCGCGCACCATCGGCGAGCACTTCCGCAAGAGCACGCCGGTGATCATGAACCTGTCCGAGATGGACGACGCCGACGCCAAGCGCCTCGTCGACTTCGCTGCGGGCCTGACCTTCGGGCTGCGCGGGCGTATCGAGCGGGTGACGGCCAAGGTGTTCCTGCTCAGCCCCGACAACGTGCAGGTCACGGCGCAGGACAAGGCCCGCATCGCCGAGAACGGATTTTTCAACCAGAGCTAAGTAGTCCGGCAGCCGCCTCGGCGACCTGGCACCATGGACGGCGGGACTTTGCTGCCCGGCGGGGCGCCGGGCAGGATTCGAGGAGGCGGGCAGCGACGATGGCGCTGGCATGGGGAGTCGTCGCCTACGTGCTCTATCTCTACATTCTGATCATCCTGGCGCGGGTGGTGATCGAGGCGACCCGCCAGTTCGCCCGGGCATGGCGCCCGGTAGGTGCGGCCGCGGTGGGGATCGAGGTGGTGTACGTGGCCACCGACCCGCCCATCCGGGCATTGCGCCGGTTAGTGCCGCCCTTGCAGCTGGGCGCCGTGAGCATTGATTTGAGCACCATCATCTTGCTGCTGTTTATTCTAGTGCTCCAGTGGGGTGCGCTGACGCTGGGCGGTTAAGCCCCTAGGATCGACCCGACACCGTCCAAACAGGCACGACGACCGCGCCGGAGCGACCGGCCCGCGACGAGTACATGAGGTGACCTGAATGCCGCTGACCCCAGCAGAAGTCCATAACGTCGCGTTCAAGAAGCCGCCGATCGGCAAGCGTGGTTACGACGAGGAAGAGGTGGACGCCTTCCTCGATATCGTCGAGGCCGAGCTGTCGCGTCTGATCGAGGAGAACAACGACCTGCGCGCTAGTGGGGGCGGCGGCGGGGCAGTCGTGGCGGACGGCGCGAGCGCGGCCGAGCTCGCCGCGGCCCGCGAGGAGAACGGGCGGCTGCAGTCGCAGCTCGCCGAACTCGAGCGAGCCTTGCATCAGGGCAAGGACGGTGCCGCGCAGCAGATCGTGTCGCTGCAGCAGCAGCTGGCCCAGACCGAGCAGCAGCTGGCCGAGAACCGGCGCCAGCTCGAGCAGGCGCAGCAGCTCGCGGCCGAGGCGCAACAGGCCGTTCAAGCCGCCGCGCAGCAGGCCTCCCGGGCATCGCAGGAGGGCACCGGCGGGGGCGCCTCGACCGAGTACCACACCCAGGCCGTGCAGGTCCTGGCGCTCGCCCAGCAGACGGCCGACCAGCACCTGGCCCAGTCCAAGGCAGAGGCGGAACGACTGCTCGCCGAGGCGCAGGCGAACGCCCAGTCGACCTTGAGCGAGGCGCAGCAGCGCTCCACCCAGCACCTCGGCAACGCCGAGGCTCGCGCCAGCCAGCTCGAGCGGGAGAGTTCGGCGCGCGCGGCCCAGACCGTGCAGGACGCCGAGCAGCGGGCGGCCACGATCACGGCGCAGTTCGAGCAGCGCAAGGCCGCGCTGGAGCGCCGGGTCGAGGAGTTGCGCACCTTCGAGCGGGAGTACCGGACCCGCCTCAAGAGCTACCTCGAATCGCAGCTGCGCGATCTCGATGCGAGCGGTAAGGCCGAGCCGGCGCCGCCGTCATTGCCGAAGAGCGGCGATCTCGCCGAGGCGCAGCAAGGCTGAGCGCAGCCTTCGGGTGGGGGAGCCGGCCTCGCCCGTAGCTCGACCGGTGCCCGATCGATCGGGTGACGATCGGCGCCGCGGACTTCGCCGGCCAGGCCGTGGAGGTGAGGGGCGCAGATGGTGCTCGTCGGGCTGCTGCTCGTCGCGCTGGGCTGCCTGGTCGTCGGCATCGTGCTCGCTAGTTCGGCGTGGCTCGTCGCCTGCCTGCTCGCCACGGCCGGGGCCGCCTACCTGGTCTGGAAGATGCGCTTGTCCCGGACCGCTTCAACGGCCCCGCGGCCCGGCGCGCACACTGCAGCTGCGCACCCAGCGGCCGTGCCTCCCCCGGCCGATCCGGAGACCTCGCCGGTGCAGAGCGTGCGTGCTGACGGCTCGCCGCCCCGAGTGGCTGCTGCGCTCGCCGGGCAGGTCTGGGTGGTCGATGGCCGTCCCCTCTATCACCGCCCCGACTGCGCGCTCATCAAGGACCTGTCTGCCGAAGCGATCCCGGTTGTCCAGGCGACGGAGGACGGCTTCCTGCGCTGCTCGCTGTGTGAGCCGATCTCGGCTCGCATCGGCTGAGCCGGCCCGACTCAGCCCGGCTGGATTCAGCCGGCGGCGCGCAGCCACACGTGCAGGCCAAGCTCGTCGTCCTCGGCCGCGAACCATCCGCTGAGCTCGTCCGGCGCGCCCTCGCGCAGGGTCGTCGCCAACACCTCCGCGCCGAGTTGATCGGCATGGGTGCGGATCGCCTCGGCCGGCTCGGGCGAGCCGCCGACCCGCCACCGCAGCTGGATCCGGTCGGTGACCTCCAGCCCGGCGTTCTTGCGGGCCTCCTGGACCAGCCGCACGACCTCGCGGACGAGCCCGGCGAGCCGCAGCGCGTGGGTGAGTTCGAGGTCCAGCGCCACCGTCTCGGCCGCGGCGCTGGCCACCGCCCACCCCGAGCGGGGCGTCTCGGAGATGACCACCTCGCCGGCACTGATCGCCTGCTCCGTGCCGTCGGCGACCACGGTGACCGCGCCGTCGGACTTGAGCGTCTCGGCGAAGCGCCGGGCATCCGTGGCCGCGATAGCGGCCGCGACGGTCTGGGTGGCGCCGCCGAAGCGCTTGCCCAGCGCGCGGAAGTTCGGTTTCACCACGACGTCGACGAGTTCTCCGGCGGCGGCGTCGGCGAGGGCGACCAGCTCGACGACGTTGAGTTCGTCGGCGATCTCGCGGCGCAACGCGTCCGGCAGCGCCGGCCAGCCCGGTGCCGAGACCAAGGCCCGGGCCAGTGGCTGGCGGGTCCTCACCCCGGAATCCGCGCGGGCAGCGCGGCCCAGCTCGATGAGGCGGCGCACGAGGCCCACCTGATCGGCCAGGACGCCGTCGACGAGCGCGGGATCGGCCGTGGGCCACGGCGCCAGGTGCACCGAGTCGACCGAGCCGGTGCTGGCGAACAACGCCGCCCACACGCCTTCGGTGACGAAGGGTACGAAGGGAGCGAGCAGCCGGGTGAGCACGTGCAGGCACTCGTGCAAGGTGCTCAGCGCCGCCGGGTCGCCGTCCCAGAAGCGCCGTCGCGAGCGGCGCACGTACCAGTTGGAAAGCTCGTCGATATAGCCCGCAAGCGCCTTACCGGCGCGCTGGGTGTCGAAGTCCTCCAGGGCGGCGTCCACCTCGATGGTGAGCCGGTGCACCTGCGACAGCGCCCATTGATCCAGCACGGTCGGCTCCGCCGCCGCGGCAGCAGGCGACCAGCCGTTCGCCCGGGCGTACAGCGACTGGAACGAGGCCACCGACCAAAAGGTCCGCAGCACCTTGGCGGCGATCTCGTCGAGCACCTTGTGCCCGACCCGGCGGGCCGACCAGGGCGAGCCGCCCGCGAGCATGAACCATCGCACCGCGTCCGCACCGTGCTCGTCCATCAGCGACATCGGTTCGAGGATGTTGCCCAGGTGCTTGCTCATCTTGCGGCCGTCCTCGGCGACGATGTGGCCCAGGCAGAGCACGTTGCGGTAGGAGCTCCGATCGAATACGAGCGTGCCGATTGCCATCAGCGTGTAGAACCAGCCGCGGGTCTGGTCGATCGCCTCGCAGATGAAGTCCGCGGGGTAGGCGGCCCTGGCGACGTCGGCGTTGCGGTGCGGTGCGCCGAACTGGGCGAAGGGCATCGACCCCGAGTCGAACCAGGCGTCGATTACCTGCGGGACCCGGCGGTACGAGCCTGGCTCACCGGGACGGGTGAAGGTGATGTCGTCGACGAAGGGACGGTGCGGGTCGAGCGCATGCAGGTCCTGCCCGGCGAGCTCGGACAGCTCGGCGAGCGAGCCGACGCACACCAGCCGGCTGGGGTCGGCGTCATTGCGCCACACCGGCAGCGGCGTGCCCCAGTAGCGGTCACGCGACAGGGCCCAGTCCACGTTGTTGTCGAGCCAGTCCCCGAAGCGGCCGTGCTTGATGGTGCCGGGGTACCAGTTGGTGGCCTCGTTCTCGCGCAGCAGGGCCGACTTGATCTCGGTCGTGCGCACGTACCACGACGGCAGCGCGTAGTACATCAGCGGTGTGTGGCAGCGCCAGCAGTGCGGATAGGAGTGCTCGTAGGGAACGTGGCGGACCAGCAGGCCACGCTCGGCGAGCGCGGCGATCAGCGGCTCGTCGGCATCCTTGAAGAACATCCCGCCGACGGCCGGAACCTCGGGCAGGAAGTGGCCGTCGCGCCCGATCGGGTTCACCACCGGCAGGTCGTAGCCACGGCAGACCGCGAGGTCGTCCGCGCCGAACGCGGGGGACTGGTGGACCAGCCCGGAGCCGTCGTCGGTCGTGACGTAGTCGGCGAGCACGACGAAGTTTGCCCCGGCCAGCTCGACGAGCTCGAACGGACGCTGATAGCTCCAGCGCTCCATCTCGCGGCCGGTGACGGTGGCCAGCACCTGGGCGTCCTCGCCCAACGCGCTGCCCAGCAGTGGCTCGGCGACGACGAATGTCCCCGCCGCCGTCCGGGCGATCACGTACGGCACGTCGGGGTGCACCGCGACCGCGGTGTTGGCGACCAGCGTCCACGGCGTCGTCGTCCAGACCAGAAGATCCGCCTGCCCGGCCCACGGACCCGAGGTCAGCGGGAACCGCACGTAGACCGACGGGTCGACGACGGTGGTGTACACGCCTTCTTGGCCCAGCTCGTGGTCGGACAGGCCGGTGCCGCAGCGGGGACAGTACGGCGTGACGCGGTAGTCCTCGACGAGCAGACCCTTGTCGAAGATCTGCTTGAGCGCCCACCACACCGATTGCACGTAGTCGGCGTTCATCGTCCAGTAGGCGTGCTCGTAGTCGGCCCAGTACCCCATCCGCGCGCTCATCACCTCGAAGGCGTCGACGTGGCGCTGCACGCTGGCGCGGCACTTGGCGTTGAACTCGGCAATGCCGTAGGCCTCGATGTCAGGCTTGCCGGTGAAGCCGAGTTCCTTCTCGACGGCGAGCTCGACGGGCAGCCCATGGCAGTCCCAGCCGGCCATGCGCGGGACGTGGTAGCCCTTCATGGTCTTGAACCGAGGGAAGACGTCCTTGAACACCCGCGCCTCGACGTGATGCGTGCCCGGCATGCCGTTGGCGGTCGGCGGCCCTTCGTAGAACGTCCACGCCGGGCCGTGTGCGGTCTGGGCGACGCTGCGACGAAACACGTCGCCCGACTGCCAGGTCGCGATGACGGCCCGATCGAGAGCGGGCAGCTGCACGTGGGCCGCCAGCGCGCGATAGCCGCCGGCCGGGTCCGGGGCGCTCACGAGGTGGCGCTGCCCGAGTGCGGTCGGGGGACTGAGCTGATCACCGGCGGTGCTCCTTCGAGTCGGTGCGGACTCGAGGGACGACGCCGACCCACCCGTGCGGGTCACGTGCCGCGGTACCACCCTCGTTGGCGCGCCTGGGCGCGCCCACTTCGTTTCCTGCACCGGTTCTACTGGGGCATGTACGGCCTGTTCTTCCGGAGCTCAGAGGTGATTTCGCGGGTGGATCCGGTCCCGGGCTCGCACCGCCCCCGGGTCGCTTCGACCTGATCGGCCACCGCTACTCGTCCTCGTCAACGCGATGGACAGCTTACCCGGGGGCGCCCGAGCGCAGCGCGGCGACCAGGTGCCAGGGGCTCGTCGCGACCGTCCGGCGTGGGCAGTGGCGGCGAAGCCCCTCAGACTCGTATATTTGCCGCCTTTGCGGGTGCAGGTATGCGCCGCTCGGCCGCACCGCCGTTCCGCTGACGAAAGGGGTGGCCATGGCCGCCGTAGGACGGATCGGTCGCGCGCTGCGCCGGGTCAGTGGCTCAAGCCCAGCGGGGGCAGCGGCGAAGAAGGTCGTGCCGGTGAAGAAGGCTGTGCCGGTGAAGAAGGCTGTGCCGGTGAAGAAGGCTGTGCCGGTCAGGAAGGCTGTGCCGGTCAGGAAGGCTGTGCCGGTCAGGAAGGCTGTGCCCGTGAAGAAGACTGCACCGGTCAGGAAGGCTGTGCCCGTGAAGAAGGCCGTGCCCGCCGGGGCCTCGCCGAACGGCACGCATGCCGCGGAGTGGACCCCGACCGAACTGGCGGCCGCACGCACCGCGCTCGTCGCGGAGCTCATCGAGATGCGCGCGGCCTACGAGGTGTCGCTGCGCGATCTAAACGACCTGCAGCAGGCGGGCACCGATGGCGCGGGCGATGACCAGGCCGATGCGGGCAGCAAGACCTTCGAGCGCGAACAGGAGCAGTCGATCGCGGCGAATCGGCTCGACCTGCTCACCCAGATCCAGCGGGCCGTCGAACGCATCGACGCCGGCACGTACGGATTCTGCGAGAGCTGCGGTCAGCCGATCCCCAAGGCCCGGCTGAAGGCGTTCCCGGCTGCCACCCTGGATATCGCCTGCAAGCAGCGCGAGGAGCGCCGCTAGCCGCCCACCGTCTCGCCGGGCGCATCCCCCGCGCTGCGCCGAGGCATGCCTGGGATGCGGGACAATGGGCCGGTGACCGCAGACGGCGAACCCCCGCCCGCCCCCGATGCATCCGCCGCGACCCTCGACCCCGGCTCCCCGCCGGCTCCCCGCCGGCGCGAACTCATCATGTTCGCGGTGATCGCGGCCGCCGTGCTCGCCCTCGACATCAGCTCCAAGGCCGTGGTCGTGGCCACCCTCGGACGGCACGCGCCGGTGCTAGAACGGCACGCGCCGGTGCGAGTGCTGTTCGGTGCTGTCTACCTCGACGAGACGCGCAACTCCGGTGCCGCGTTCTCACTCGGCACCGGCGCGACGATCGTGCTCACCTTGATTGCCGTCGCCGTCGTCGCGATCATCCTGCGCACCGCTAGCCGGATGCGGTCGGTCGGCTGGGCGGTGGCGCTGGGCCTGGTCTTGGGCGGCGCGCTCGGCAACCTCGTCGATCGGCTGTTTCGGGCCCCGGGGATCGGGCGCGGGCACGTCGTCGACTGGATCAGCGTGTTCGGCCCCTACGGCGCGCACTGGCCGATCTTCAACCTGGCCGATTCGGCGATCGTCTCCGGCGCGGTCCTCGCAGCCATTCTCGCGCTGCGCGGCGTCGACATCGACGGCCGGGGATCGCGCGGCACCGGGTGAGCGAATCGCGCCTCCTGCCTGTCCCGGAGGGTCTGGACGGACTCCGGCTCGACGTCGCGCTGGCCAGGCTGTTCGGGTTCTCCCGCACCGCGGCCGCCGAGCTCGTTGACACTGGGCGGGTGACGGTCGACGGCGCGTCGCCGCCGCGCTCGGCCAAGGTGCACGGCGGGTCCTGGCTGGAGATCACCCTTCCCGACCCGCAGACCGCACCGGTCGCCGGCCCGCAGGTCGTCGACGGTCTGGTGGTGCTCCACGACGACGACGACGTCATCGTGGTCGACAAGCCGGTGGGGGTGGCCGCCCATCCCAGCCCCGGCTGGACCGGCCCCACGGTAGTGCAGGGCCTCGCAGCGCTGGGCTACCGCGTCGCGACCTCGGGGGCGGCCGAGCGGCAGGGAATCGTGCACCGCCTCGACGTCGGTACGACCGGGGTGATGGCGGTGGCCAAGAGCGAGCATGCCTACGCAGCGCTCAAGCGCGCGTTCAAACAGCGCACCGTCGACAAGCGCTACGCGGCGCTCGTGCAGGGCCATCCTGACCCCAGCCGGGGCACCATCGATGCCCCGATCGACCGGCACCCGTCGGCCGACTACAAGTTCGCGGTCGTCGCCGGCGGACGAGCGAGTGTCACCCACTACGAGACCGTCGAGGCCTTCCGCGCCGCCAGCCTGCTCGACATCCGACTCGAGACCGGGCGCACGCACCAAATCCGGGTGCACCTGGCCGCGGTGCGACACCCCTGCCTGGGTGATCTCGCGTACGGTGCCGACCCCGTCCTCGCCAAGCGCCTGCACCTGGGCAGGCAGTGGCTGCACGCCCGCTCGCTGGGTTTCGAGCACCCGAGTTCGGGGGAGTGGGTACAGGTGCAGGCCGCGTTCCCCGACGACCTGCAGCGGGCGCTCGACCAGCTGCGTGCCGAGTAACTCACGACTGGACCCGATCGAGGAGGGGTAGGACTGTGGACATGACCACACCGGGAAAGGCCACCCTGCTCGTCGCCTCCAACCGCGGGCCGCTGTCGGTCGTCTCGGTCGAGCACGGCGACGACGAGGTGCGCCGCGGCGGCGGTGGCCTGGTCAGCGGGATGCAGGCCGCGCTCGGGCAGTCGCCGGACGCGGTCTGGGTCTGCGCCGCCATGAACGAGCGGGAACGCTCGCTGGCCCGGCAGGCCCCGCACGCCCGGTTGGCCGAGCTGGACTTCGCGCCGGCCGAACTCGACGAGGACTTCGGGGTCCGGATGCTGGCGATCGATGCCGTGACGTTTCGCAACGCCTACAACGGCATCGCCAACGCGACGCTGTGGTTCGTCCTGCACCAGCTCTACGACCTGCCCAAGGCGCCGATCTTCGATGCCGCCTGGCGCCGCCAGTGGGCCTCCTACGTCCGCTACAACCAGGCATTCGCGCAGGCGCTGGCCGAGGAGGCCGCCCCGGAGGCCCGCGTCATGATCCAGGACTACCACCTGTTCCTCGCTCCCCGCATGCTGCGCACGATGCGTCCCGACGTCCGCATCGGCCACTTCACCCACACCCCGTGGGTCTCGCCGGACTACTTCGCGCTGCTACCCGACGACGTCGCCTGGGCCCTGGTCGACGGCATGCTCGGCGCGGACGTGCTGGGTTTTCACACCGAACGCTGGGCCGGGCAGTTCCGCGCCACCTGCCACCAGGTGGTCGGGCGCGTCCCAGACGGCGTGCACGCCTTCCCGCTGGGCGTCGACGCGGTCGAGCTGCGCGAGCGGGCCGGGCGCCGCGACGTCACCAGCGCGCTGGCCCGCCTGGACGAGGTGGTCGGCGATCGGCAGGTGATCGGGCGTGTCGACCGCACCGAGCTGTCCAAGAACGTGTGGCGGGGCCTGCTCGCCTACCGGGAACTGCTGCGGACCCATCCGGAGTGGCACGGGCGCGTCGTGCACGCCATCTACAACAACCCGTCCCGCGAGGACCTGCCGGAGTACCGCGAGTACACCGCCTCGATCGAGCGGCTGGCCGCCCAGATCGTCGACGACTTCGGCACCGAGGACTGGACGCCGCTGCAGCTGGAGATCGTCGACGACTACCCCGGGGCGCTGGCCGTGTTGCGGCGCAGCGACGTGCTGTTCGTCAACTCGATCCGCGACGGGATGAACCTCGTCGTGCTCGAGGGTCTCGTGCTGTCCGAGCGGCACCCGGCAGTCGTGCTGTCCCGGGAGACGGGGGCCGCCGAGACCCTCGGCGCCGACGCCCTGCAGGTGAACCCCTTCGACGTGTCCGCGACCGCCGAAGCCCTGCACGCGGCCCTGGTCAGCTCGGACTCCGAGCGGGCCGAGCGGGCCGAGCGGATGACGGCGGCCGCGGTGCGGCTGCCGCCCGTCCAGTGGTTCCAGGCCCAGCTCGACGCCCTCGACAAGCCCAGCGATTAGTCCCCGATCAGCCGACGATCGCGAGCAGCAACTCCAGGACGCCGGCCGGCCCGTCGACCTCGACGTCGGCGGCGGCTGCCACCTGCGGCACCTCCGCCGAGCTCACCCCGACGCTCCAGGCGAGCAGCCCGGCTGCCCGTAGGGCGCGGATCTCGGCAAAGGCAGGCAGGTCGCCGAGGTCATCGCCGGCGAAGAGGACCGCCTGCGCCCCGGAGTGGGCCACGAGCCTGCGCAGCGCCCCGGCCTTGTCCGGCCCGGGCAGCCGGAGCTCGAGCACCCCGCGGCCCGGGTGGACCTCCAGGCCCAGCTCCGCGGCGAGGCCGGCGATCGGGGCGCGCAGCGGGTCGAGCGCCGCCTCGGCAGCGCCGGCTCGCCGCCCGTGCACCACCAGCGACAGCCGCTTGTCCTCGATCCACACCCGCGGATCGGCGCCCGCTGCCCTCAGCACCGCCGGCAGGCGGCGGCGCAGCACGTCGATCGCGGCGGGCGGGGCGGGTGTGGACAGCATGCCCCCCTGCCACGTCTCGGCCCCGTACAGGCCCTCGATCACCAGCCGCGGGACCGCGGCGAGACCGCCCAGGGCGAGCACGGTCTGCGCCTCGCGGCCGGTGATCACCGCGACCTGGGCGCCCCGGCCGGCGAGGGTCCGCAGCGCGGCCAGGGCCCCGGGCAACGGCCTGGAGTCGGCGGGATCGGTCACGATCGGCGCCAGCGTCCCGTCGAAGTCCAAGGCGAGCAGGACATCGGGTAGGGCCGCCCGGACCGCGGCGGCCAGTTCGACGAGCTCCACCCTGCCATCCTGCTGCCACGCTCAGGTCGAGGTCGAAAGACACGCCTGGCGGACACGCCCGGCCTCGTCGGTGGCAGGTGTGAGAATCGACCCGACACAGCGACGGGCGAGACGGGAGTCAGGCGACAGTGGCATCAGGCGACACCGATTCGTTCGTGCACCTGCACGTGCACACTGAGTACTCGATGCTCGACGGTGCCGCCCGGCTGGGCGAGCTGTTCGCGGAGACGGCGCGGATGGACATGCCGGCCCTGGCGATGACCGACCATGGCAACGTCTTCGGTGCCTACGACTTCTACAAGAAGGCCACCGCTGCCGGCGTCAAGCCGATCATCGGCCTGGAGGCGTACCTCACGCCGAACACGTCTCGCTACGACCGCACCCGGGTGCGCTGGGCCAGCGGCGGCGACAACGACGTCTCCGGTGGCGGCGCGTTCACCCACATGACGCTGCTGGCTGAGAACACGGCGGGCATGCACAACCTGTTCCGGCTCTCGTCGCGGTCCTCACTGGAGGGCTTCTACTACAAGCCACGCGCTGACCGGGAGTTGCTCAGCCAGTACGCCGACGGTCTGATCGCCACCACCGGCTGCCCGTCCGGAGAGGTCCAGACGTGGCTGCGCATCGGGAACTACGAGAAGGCCCGAGCCAGCGCGGCCGAGTTCAAGGATATCTTCGGCGCCGGCAACTTCTTCCTCGAGCTGATGGATCACGGCCTGGACGTCGAGAAGCTGGTCCGCGACGACCTGCTGCGGCTCGGTCGCGATCTCGACCTGCCGATGATCGCCACCAACGACCTGCACTACACGCACGCCGCCGACGCCGACGCCCACGAGGTGCTGCTGTGCGTGCAGTCCGGCAAGACGATGGCCGACCCGAACCGGTTCAAGCTCGACGCCCGGGACTTCTACCTCAAGTCACCGGCCGAGATGCGCTCGCTGTGGGCCGACAAGTACGACCTGCGCGAGGCCTGCGACAACACCCTGCTCGTCGCCGAACGTTGTGACGTCCGCTTCACCGAGGGCGCCGATCTGATGCCCAGGTTCCCCGTCCCGGCGGGTGAGGATGAGAACTCCTGGTTCGTCAAGGAGGTCGAGCGCGGGCTGGCGTTGCGGTATCTGGGGGGAATCTCCGATGAGGTCCGCGCGCGCGCCGACTACGAGGTCGCGATGATCTTGCAGATGGGCTTCCCGAGCTACTTCCTCGTGGTGGCCGACCTCATCGGCTGGGCCCGCGCGCAGGGCATCCGGGTCGGTCCCGGTCGTGGCTCGGCCGCCGGCTCGCTGGTCGCCTACGCGATGCGCATCACCGAGCTCGACCCGCTCGTGCACGGTCTGCTGTTCGAGCGGTTCCTCAACCCCGAGCGCGTGTCGATGCCCGACATCGACATCGACTTCGACGAGCGCAGGCGCGGTGAGGTGATGGCCTACGTCACCGACAAGTACGGCGACGACCGGGTCGCGCAGGTCGTCACCTACGGCACGATCAAGGCCAAGCAGGCGGTGAAGGACGCCTCGCGCGTGCTGGGCTATCCGTTCGCGATGGGTGACCGCATTACGAAGGCGATGCCACCAGCGGTGATGGCCAAGGACGTCCCGCTCAACAAGATCTTCGACACCAGCCACGAGCGGTACAAGGAGGGTAGTGAGTTCCGCGCCCTGTGCGAGAGTGACCCCGAGGTAAACCGCGTGTTCGAGACCGCGAAGGGGCTTGAGGGTCTCAAGCGGCAGTGGGGCGTGCACGCCTGCGCGGTGATCATGTCCAGCGTCCCCCTTGTGGACACGATCCCGATCATGAAGCGGGAACAGGACGGCGCGATCATCACGCAGTTCGACTACCCGACCTGCGAGGCGCTCGGCCTGCTCAAGATGGACTTCCTGGGCCTGCGCAACCTCACCGTCATCGACGACACGCTGCGCAACATCAAGATCAACCGCGGCGAGGACGTCGTCATCGAGGACCTGAGCTTCGACGACGCGGCCACCTACCAGCTGCTGGCCCGGGGCGACACCCTCGGGGTGTTCCAGCTCGACGGCGGCCCGATGCGCGCGCTGCTGCGCTCGCTGCGGCCGGACACCTTTGACGACATCATCGCCGTCATCGCGCTGTACCGACCCGGGCCGATGGGCACCAACGCGCACTACGACTACGCCGACCGCAAGAACGCCCGCAAGCCGGTCACGCCGATCCACTCCGAGCTGGAGGAGCCGCTGCGTGAGGTGCTGGGCGAGACCTGGGGCCTGGTCGTGTACCAGGAGCAGGTCATGGCGATCGCGCGCCAGGTCGCCGGGTACTCGCTGGCCAGCGCGGACCTGCTGCGCCGGGCGATGGGCAAGAAGAAGAAGAAGGAACTGCAGGAGCAGCACGCGAACTTCTCGGCCGGCATGGCCGAGCGGCACTTCTCACCCAGCGCGGTCAAGGCGCT
The DNA here is from genome assembly GCA_043746395.1 of Pseudonocardiales bacterium. Taxonomy (GTDB): domain Bacteria; phylum Actinomycetota; class Actinomycetes; order Mycobacteriales; family Jatrophihabitantaceae; genus JAYTRE01. Next base: position 12,426 of record JAYTRE010000170.1, on the reverse strand, counting down.
GTGGGACGTCCTGCTGCCGTTCAGCGAGTACGGCTTCAACAAGAGCCACGGTGCCGGTTACGCCGTCGTCTCCTACTGGACGGCCTACCTCAAGGCGAATTACCCGGCCGAGTACATGGCCGCATTGCTGACCTCAATGCGCGATGACAAGGACAAGTCGGCGGTCTACCTCGCCGAGTGCCGGCGCATGGGCATCAAGGTGCTGCCGCCGTGCGTGAACTCATCCGACGCCGACTTCACCCCGACCGGCACCGACATCCGCTTCGGTCTCACCGCCATCCGCAACGTCGGTGCCAGCGTGGTGAGCTCCGTCGTTTCCAGCCGCGCGGCCAAGGGGGCCTTCGCCGACTTCGGCGACTTCCTGCGCAAGGTCGATGCCGTGGTGTGCAACAAGCGGACCATCGAGGCGTTGATCAAGGCCGGGGCCTTCGACGCGCTGGGCCACGCCCGCCGCGGCCTGGTCAATGTCTACGAGCCGGCCGTCGACGCCGTGCTTGACACCAAGCGCCACGAGGCCAACGGGCAATTCGACCTGTTCGGCAGCGCAGCGCTCGGTGCCGACCCGGCCGACGACGTCTTCGCGGTACGGGTGCCGCCCGGGGAGTGGGACAAGAAGGTGCTGCTGCAGTTCGAGCGGGAGATGCTCGGCCTGTACGTGTCCGACCACCCGCTGTTCGGCCTCGAGCACGTGTTGGCCGGTGCCGCCGACCAGACGATCGCCTCCGTGCACGCCGAGGCCGGCGAGGACTCGCAGTCGGTCACCCTGGCCGGCATCCTGTCCGCGGTGAACCGGCGCGTGACCAAGGCCGGCCTGCCGTGGGCGCAGGCGTACCTGGAGGACCTCGAGGGGGCGATCGAGGTGATGTTCTTCCCGGCCACCTACGCCCAGGTCGCGCTCACCATCGCCGAGGACGCCATCGTCGTTATCAAGGGGCGCACCGACGTCCGTGACGAGGTGGTGAAGCTGATCGCGAGTGACATCGTCCTGCTCGACACGAGCGAGGGCCCGCGCGGGCCGGTGGTGGTCAGGATGGCTCCGGCGCGCTGCACGCCGCCGCTGGTCGCCCGGCTGCGCGATGTCCTCGCCACCCACCCCGGCGCGACCGAGGTGCACCTGCGGTTGATCAACGGCGAACGCGAGCACCTGCTCCGCCTCGGCGACGGCTACCGCGTCACCCCGTCGCCCGCCCTGATGGGTGACCTCAAGGCGCTGCTCGGACCCGCCGCCCTCGCCACCTGATCCGCCCGCCCGGCCGGCGCCGCAACGCGGTTGTGCGTTGAGTGACGTATCGCCGCGTTGAGTGACGGCGAAATTGCCGTCTCTGATCATGGAGATACGTCACTCAACGAGGGTGGGGACGCCAGCAGGGGACGGGTACCGTCGAGGAGGTGGAGCCCGCCGAGCCTGTGCGACCCGAGGCGGCCCCGCCTGCGGGCTGGGCCGCGATCGATGTCGGCCCTGACCCGGGCCGGCCCGCCGCCCCGGGCGGCGCCGGCTTCGGAACCGGCGGCCCTGACGTCGGCGCCTACGAGCAGGGCACCGCGGCGAGCCGCTGGGCGCTGGCCCGCTACCTGGTCGGACGAGCCCTCGGCGAGTCGGTCGGGCGCAGCCTGCTCGTCGTCGCGCTCGGCGTGCTGGGTGTGGCGGGGTTGGCGCAATGGGCTGGCGCGACGTTCTGGGCCATCGTCATCGCTCTGTTCGCGCTGGGCCTGCTCGCCATGCGCGCGCTGGTGCGCACCCTGCTTCGCCGCCTGACGGCCGGCGACGGGTTCGGACCGGTGGAGCAGCGCCTGCGCACTCTGGTGACCCAGACGCGCCGGGACGTGCACCGGGAACTGCGCCGCGTAGGGCTGCCGGGGCACACCTGGACCTTGCCGCTGCTCGCGCTGCGGCTGCTCCGGCCGCGCCGGCGCGCCGAGACCCTGGCCCGGCTGCGTTGTTTCCGGGTCGACAACGTCGTGTCCAGGACGCGCCTGGACGAACTGCACCTGGCCCTTCAGCAGCGCGGCACAGTCACCGCCCAGCGCTAGCCCCCGGCACGGCAGCGCACGCCGCCGAGCACCGCCGCCGCCACGGTCTGCCCTGCCCGGCGCGCGGCGCGCGGATTGGGCAGGCGGCTGCCAGGATGACGGCGTGCCCAACGGTTTGCGACGCGGAGCGGCAATGCTCGGCGCGGCCCGCCGCGAGGTACTCACCCGCGCCGGTGCGGGTCTGGGTGCCCTGCGGGAGGCCCGCGCGCCGACCGAGCTGGGCCGCGGGGTCGTGCTGCTCGGCACCGTGTGGGCGGGCGGCGAGGCCGAACCCTTCGACGGCGCGGTCATCGTCGACGGCCACGGCATCATCAGCTATCTCGGCCCCGACTCCTCCGCCACGTTGCCGGGCGACGTGCCGGTGCTCGGCGGCCCGGGTTACTGGATCGGTCCGGGGATCGTCGACGCGCACGTCCACCTGGCTTTCGCCACGCCCGACATGCTCGCGACCGGTCTGGTGGGGGTGCGAGACCTGGGGGCGCCGGCGCGCTCGGCCCGGGTGTGGCGCACCGGCCACCGCGCGCCCCCGCCGGGCCGACCCTTCGTCGCGGTCTCCGGGCCGATACTCACCGCACCGCGGGGCTACCCGAGCCGGTCCTGGGGCGCCGCCGGGTTCGCGGCGCACGTGGAATCACCGGGGCAGGCGCGCCAGGTCGTGCACCGGATCGCGGCGGACGGCGCGGATGTCATCAAATTGGCCCTCGAGCCGGGGTCGGTGGGCTGGCCGGTGCCCGGACCCGCCACCGTCCGGGCCGTCGTGCGGGCCGCACACGACACCGGGCTGGCCGTGGTCGCCCACGCGCTGCGGGCGGACATGGTCGGACGGGCGGTCGACGCGGGCGTGGACGAACTGGCGCACACGCCCACCGAGCGGATGTCCGAGCGGCTCGTCGAGCGGGTCGCCGAGGCCGGGATCGCGGTGGTCTCCACCCTGCAGACGTTCTTCTCCGACGGGGTGGGCCGCGACGCGGCGGCGAACGCCGTCGCGCTGAACCAGGCTGGGGTGCGGCTGTGGTACGGCACTGACCTGGGCAACGCCGGCACCCGATCCGGCGTCGATCCGCGTGAGCTGGACCGCCTCGCCGAGTGCGGTCTGGGGCGAATCGGCGCGCTGCGAGCAGCTACCGAGGGCTCCGCGCGCGCCGCCGGCGTGCGCCGCAGGACCGGACTGCTGCGCCGGGGTGCCGCCGCCGCGCTCGTGCTGTTACCCGGCGATCCCATCGCCGAACCGGGCGTGTGGCGGGCACCGTGCGCGGTGCTCGCCGACGGCCGGCTCATCGTCAACTGAGACAATGCTGCGGTGAGCGCCCCCGTCCCACATACCGCTGCGCCGCAGCCGGCCGCGCCCGCCGCGGAGCCCACGCGCACCTCGGACGGGCGGGCAGCGACGCTGCTGGTCCGGTGGGCACCGGCCGACGAGCTGCGGGTGGGCCTGCTCGTCGTCGTGGGGCTGGCGGTCCTCGGCGCGCTGCTCGGTATCCTGTGGCAGCGCTGGAGCCCACCGGGCCCGCTCGGCTTCGTCGTCGCCCCGCACGCGGTGCAGGCCGACGAGACCGAGGCGTTTGTCGCCGCCGACGGGCGCTTCGCGGTGATCTCGTTGGGCGTCGGGCTGCCGTCGGGGTTGCTGCTCTGGCTGCGCCGGGCCACCCGCGGACCGGTCGCGGTGGTCGCGCTCGCCGTCGGCGGCCTGGCCGGTGCGCTGTTGACCAATCTCGTCGGGCACCTGCTCGCCGGCGGCCGGAGCAGCGGGCCAATGAACACCCTGATCGCCCACCTCCCGCTCACCGTCCACATGCGCGGGCTGCTGCTGCTCGAGGCGGCGAGCGCCGTGCTGGTCTATTGCGTGTGCGCCGCCTTCGCCCCCGACGACGACCTGGGTCGGCCCGACCTGGGGCGCCGCTCAGTTGGGGTGGGCGAGCAGCGCCAGCACGCTGGGGGCCACGCAGATGCTCCGGGTGGCCTCGAGCAGCGAGATCTCCCGCCGCAATAACCTGATCGCCGAGCGGAGCCGGTCGGCCGCTGTGGCCTGCTCCAGCAGCGCCTGCCGGTCCTCGGGCGCGAGCGGCAACTCGCCGGCCACGTGGTAGGAGAGCAGGCCGGCGTCGCGGGGCAGTTCGGTGTCGCGGCGACGGCCGGTGAGCTTCTCGATCAGCGCGCTGTAGTCCTGGCACAGCCGGCGGGTGACCGCCACCTCGTACTGGCCCAGGTCGCCCCCGAGCTCGTCGAGCCACTGCACCTCCGCCCGCAAGTACGGGGTCGCCTCGGTGAGCAGCCGCACGATCCGGAACCGGCGGCTGCCGACCAGCAGCAGATCCGCGGCGCCGTCGTCGTAGGGCTCGACCTCGAGGATCTCGGCGAGGGTGCCGACACCGGCAATTTCCGGCGGGCCCGGCTCGGCGGTACCGACCGTGTCGACGATGTCGACCTCCGCGCCGCGGCGCAGCGCGACCACGCCGAACGCTCCGTTACCGGGACCCTGCGAGACGTCGACGAGCAGCTGCCGGTACCGGGGCTCGAAGATGTGCAGCGGCAGCGGCATCCCGGGGACGAGCACGTGGCTGAGCGGGAACAGCGCGATGACGTCGGCCACACCCCGAACGGTACTTGCCACGAGGGGACGCGGCGGGCAATCGATGCGGCAGCCGACCCTAAACTGGGTGGGTGCTGCGCCGAATCGACCTCACGGGCTCGTCCGCCGACCTGCGCGCTGTCCTGCCCCGAGCCCGGGTCGACGTGAACGCCGCGGTGGCGGTCGTCGAGCCGATCGTGGCGGGCGTGGCCGCGCACGGCTACGCCGCGGCGCGCGAGGCGACGCTGCGCTTCGACGGCGTGGATGTCCCGGAGCCGCGCGTGCCTGCGGCCGAGCTGAGCCAGGCGCTCGAGCGGCTCGACCCCGACGTCCGCGCCGGGCTGAGCGAATCGATCCGGCGGGCGCGCCTCGGGCACGAGGCACAGCGTCGCCAGCGGGTCGAGACCCAGATCGTGCCGGGCGGCAGCGTCACCGAGAAGTGGCTCCCCGTGCGGCGGGTCGGGCTGTACGTGCCAGGCGGGTTGGCGCCGCTCGCGTCGAGCGTGGTGATGAACGTCGTCCCGGCGCAGGTCGCCGGCGTCGAATCGCTCGTCGTCTGCTCGCCGCCCCAAAAGGAGTTCGGCGGGCTGCCGCACCCGACGATCCTGGCCGCGTGCGCGCTGCTCGGCGTCGAGGAGGTCTACGCGGTCGGTGGCAGCCAGGCGATCGCGCTGCTCGCCTATGGCGATCCCGCTGCCGGTATCGAAGCTGTCGACACGATCACCGGCCCGGGCAACGTCTACGTCGTCGCGGCCAAGCGGCTCGTTCGCGGGCTGGTCGGCATCGACGCCGAGGCGGGCCCGACCGAGATCGCGATCCTGGCCGACGACGGCGCCGATCCGGCGCATGTCGCGGCGGACCTGATCAGCCAGGCCGAGCACGACCCCCTGGCCGCGGCTGTCCTGGTCACCGACTCGGTGGCGCTGGCCGATGCCGTCGATGTCGAGGTCGAGCGGCAGGTCGCGCTCACCAAGCACCTCGGCCGGGTGACGGCCGCGCTCACCGGCGTGCAGTCGGCCACCGTGCTGGTCCGCGACCTCGAGCAGGGGCTGGCCGTCGTGGACGCCTACGCCGCCGAGCACCTCGAGGTGATCACGGCCGACGCCCGGCGGTGGGCCGAGCGGGTGCGCAACGCCGGCTGTATCTTCGTCGGGCCCTACGCGCCGGTGTCGCTCGGCGACTACTGCGCCGGTTCGAACCACGTGCTGCCGACCGGGTGCACGGCACGGCACGCCTCCGGGTTGTCGGTGCAGTCGTTCCTCAAGGGCGTGCACCTGGTGGAGTACACCCACGACGCCCTCATCGAGGTCGCGCCACACGTCCTGGCGCTCGCCGCGGCCGAGGACCTGCCCGCGCACGGTGCCGCCATCGTCACGCGTTTCCCGCAGCCGTGAGCGCCACGGCCGAGATCGCGGCGGCGCAGCTGCCGCTGCGCGACGAGCTGCGGGGGCAGGAGCCCTACGGCGCTCCCCAGCTCAACGTCGCCGTGGCGCTGAACACCAACGAGAACCCCTACCCGCCCGGGAGGGCGATGGTCGCCGATGTCGTTGCCGCGGTTGCCGAGGTGGCCCGCGGGCTGAACCGGTACCCCGACCGGGAGGCCCGCGGGCTGCGCGCCGACCTCGCCGGCTACCTCGCCGGCGACGGCGCGCCCGGCATCACCGCCGACGAGGTGTGGCCCGCGAATGGCTCGAACGAGATCATGCTGCAGATCCTGCAGGCCTTCGGCGGCCCGGGCCGCAGCGCGCTCTCCTTCGCCCCGACCTATTCGATGTATCCGGAGTACGCCCGCGACAGCCACACCACCTGGATCGCCGGGCGCCGCGCCGAGGACTTCAGCCTCGATCGCTCGCTCGCCCTGGCCGCCATCGATGAGCACCGGCCGTCGGTCGTACTGCTCGCGTCGCCGAACAATCCCACCGGAACGGCGCTCCCGCTGGACGACATCGCGGCGATCCTCGACCGCGCGCCGGGCATGGTCGTCGTCGACGAGGCCTACGCGGAGTTCCGCCGCGCCGGTACGCCGAGCGCGTTGGAGCTGCTGCCCCGCTACCCCCGGCTGATCGTCACCCGCACCATGAGCAAGGCGTTCGCCCTCGCGGGCGGCCGGCTGGGCTACCTGGCCGCCGCGCCGGCCGTCGTCGATGCCATGCGGGTCGTGCGGCTGCCCTACCACCTGTCGGCCGCGTCGCAGGCGATCGCCCGCGTGGCGCTCAAGCACGCTCCCGAACTGCTGCGCACGGTCGCCGCGCTGCGTGCCGAACGCGACGCCACCGTCGACTGGCTGCGCGCTCGCGGGCTGCGCGTCGCCGACTCCGACGCGAACTTCGTGCTCTTTGGCACGTTCGCTGACCGGCACGCCACCTGGCAGGAGCTGCTCGATCGTGGTGTGCTCATCCGCGAAACCGGCCCGGCCGGCTGGCTCCGGGTCTCCATCGGGAACCCTGAGGAGATGGCGGCGTTCCGCCGCGCACTGGAAGAGGTCCTGTAGATGGCACGCACCGGTTGCATCGAACGCCAGACCAGCGAGACCAAGGTGCTCGTCGAGATCGACCTGGACGGCACCGGCGCCACCGACATCTCGACCGGGATCGGGTTCTACGACCACATGCTCGCGTCGTTCGGCAAGCACGCCCTGTTCGACCTGCGGGTGCGGGTCGAGGGGGACGTCCACATCGACGCCCATCACACCGTCGAGGACACCGCGATCGCGCTCGGCCAGGCATTTGCCCGGGCCGCCGGCGACAAGCGCGGGTTGCGGCGCTTCGGCGACGCGCTGATCCCGATGGACGAGACGCTCGTACAGGCCGCGGTCGATCTGTCCGGGCGCCCCTACCTCGTGCATCGCGAACCCGACGGGGCGCCGCCGACGATCGGACCGGCGTACGCGAGCACGCTCACCCGCCACGTCTTCGAGTCCTTCACCTACCACGCGGCCATCGCCCTGCACGTGCGCGTACAGGGTGGCCGCGACTGGCACCACATCACCGAGGCGCAGTACAAGGCGGTGGCCCGCGCCCTGCGGATGGCCAGCGAGATCGACCCGCGCGGGCAGGGTGTGCCGTCGACGAAGGGCGTGTTGTAACCCCGTGGCCAAGCGGGTCGTCGTGCTCGACTACGGGTCGGGCAACCTGCGTTCGGCGCAGCGGGCGCTGGAGCGGGTCGGGGCCGAGGTCGAGGTGAGCGCCGATCCGGGCGCGGCGCTGGAGGCCGATGGCCTCGTCCTGCCCGGAGTCGGCGCCTACGCGGCATGCATCGCCGGCCTGGCCGCGATCGGCGGCCCGGCGCTGGTGGCCGAGCGGGTGCACCGGGCGCGTCCCCTCCTGGGCATCTGCGTCGGCATGCAGGTGCTCTTCGACGCCGGCGTCGAACACGGCGTCGAGACCGAAGGCCTGGGGGTGATCGCCGGACGGGTTGAGCTGCTGCAGGCGCCGATCCTGCCGCACCTGGGCTGGAACACCGTGACCGTGCAGCCCGGCTCGCGGCTGTTCGCCGGTCTCGCCGAGGGGACTCGGTACTACTTCGTGCACTCCTACGCCGCGAAGGACGCGCCGGGTCTGGCCCACACCGCGGTGCACGGCGAGCAGTTCGTCGCCGCGGTGGAGTCCGAGGTCGTCAGCGCCACGCAGTTTCACCCCGAGAAGTCAGGCGATGCGGGCGCGAGCCTGTTGGCGAACTGGCTCGGCACGCTGTGAACCGACCGAATGGCGGCCCCCGCGGCCCGGCAGCAGCGGCCGAGCCCCGAGTCCGGCGAGTGCGGCAGTGAGCAAGGCGCGGGCGCAGGCGCGAGCCGAGCGGGCGACGGTGGCAGCGGCCGCCGCGGACGCGGCGGCGAAGCGGCGCCGCCGTTCGAGTGCGGAGCGCACTCGTCGCGAGCGCCGGTCCCTGCTCTGGCGGCGCACCCGGCTCTGGCAGCATGGGCCCCGCCGGCGCCGCAACAAGGAGCGCTGGGCGGCGCTGGGCACCCTGGTGCTCGTGCTGCTCGTCGTCACCTACTTGCTCACGAGCTCGGCGGGGGCGGTGCTGCTGGTTGCGCTGGTCCTCGTCATCGCCGGCCCCCTGCTCGCCATGCTCTTCCTCGATCGGAGTCGCCCGTGAGCGCGCCCAGATCGCTGGTGCTGTTGCCCGCCGTCGATGTCGCCGACGGCGCCGCCGTGCGGCTCGTGCAGGGCGCGGCGGGATCCGAGACCTCCTACGGCGACCCGCTCGAGGCCGCGCTCGCCTGGCAGCGCGGCGGTGCGGAGTGGATCCACCTCGTGGATCTGGACGCCGCCTTCGGGCGCGGCGACAACCGGGCGCTGCTCGCCGAGGTCGTGGCCCGCCTCGACGTCGCGGTCGAGCTGTCCGGCGGGATCCGCGACGACGCGTCGCTCGCGGCGGCGCTGGCCACCGGGGCCGTCCGCGTCAACCTCGGCACGGCGGCCCTGGAGTCACCCGACTGGGTGCGCTCGGCTATCACCCGGCACGGCGAGCGGATAGCGGTGGGTCTCGACGTCCGGGGTAGCACCCTCGCGGCTCGCGGCTGGACCGAGGACGGCGGTGACCTGTGGCAGACCCTGGCCCGCCTCGACGAGGACGGCTGCTCCCGCTACGTCGTCACCGATGTGCACCGCGACGGCACGCTCACCGGGCCCAACCTGAGCCTGCTGCGCGAGGTCTGCGCCCGGACCCCGGCACCAGTCGTGGCCAGCGGCGGGGTCTCCTCCCTCGCAGACCTGCGCGCGATCGCCGAGCTCACCGACCTCGGCGTCGAGGGCGCGATCGTCGGAAAGGCCTTGTATGCGGGAGCTTTCACGTTGCCCGAGGCGCTCGCGGCAGTGCGGGGCTGAGCACGATGCCGGTCGCGGTGCGCGTGATCCCCTGCCTGGACGTCGATGCCGGCCGCGTGGTGAAGGGGGTCAACTTCGCCGGGCTGCGCGACGCCGGCGATCCGGTCGAGCTCGCCCGCCGCTACGACGAGCAGGGTGCCGACGAGCTGACCTTCCTCGATATCACCGCCTCGTCGGCGGGGCGCGAGACCACCTACGACGTGGTGCGCCGCACCGCCGATCAGGTGTTCATCCCGCTCACCGTCGGGGGCGGCGTGCGAGCCGTGGCCGACGTCGACGCGCTGCTGCGGGCCGGGGCGGACAAGGTCGGGGTGAACACGGCCGCGGTCCTGCGCCCAGAGCTGCTCGGGGAGATCGCAGAGCACTTCGGGCGCCAGGTGCTCGTGCTCTCGCTGGACGCGCGGCGCGCCCGCGACGGCGCGCCCACCCTCAGCGGGTTCGAGGTGACCACGCACGGTGGGCGCCGGTCGACGGGCCGCGACGCCATCGAGTGGGCGCGCGAGGCGGCCGAGCGGGGCGCTGGCGAGATCCTGCTCAACTCGATGGACGCCGACGGCACGAAGGACGGTTTCGATCTGGAGCTGATCAGGCTGGTGCGGGCCGCGGTCACCGTTCCGGTGATCGCCAGCGGGGGAGCCGGTGCAGCGGAGCACTTCGCGCCCGCGGTCGCAGCCGGGGCGGACGCCGTGCTGGCTGCGAGCGTCTTTCACTTCGGTGAGCTGACCGTCGCGGCGGTCAAGGACGCGCTGCGCGCGGCCGGGGTGCTCGTCAGATAGCGATCGGGGCGCCGCGGACGGCGGCCACCTCGGCGGCCGGGCCGTCGTAGTCGAGCTGGGCCGCCCGCTGCCGGCCGAAGGCCAGCAGCACGAGCTCGACCGGGTCACCGGTGACGGTGACGACGGGGGCGCCGTGCCGCGCCCGCCAGGTGAGGATCGTGCCGTGCGAGGGCCAGGCCAGCTCGATGCCGACCGCGACGCCGCGCAGGTTCAACGGGGCGGCGATCCGCAGCCGCGACCAGATCGCCCGCTGGCGCGCTACCGGCAGTGCCCGGGGCGTCCAGGACGCGCCGGCCCGGCGCACGTCCTCGTGGTGCACGAGGTATTCGAGCAGGTTGATCGCCTCGCGCAGCGGCGGGAGCGACAGCGGCGACCAGACGGGCGGGCCGGCCTCGACAGCGTCGACGGCGGCGGGGTAGCCCACCTGCCGCAGGTAGCTGTCGATACCGGCCTCGGCGCGCCGGCGCAGAGCGGGAACGGGTAGTCGACCGGCCACCTCGCACAGGGACCGCTCCCGGAGCACCAGGTGGGCGGCCAGCTGCCCGGTGGCCCAATCCCCGCACAGCGTCGCGGCCTCCGGTCCGGCGGCGCGAAGCGTGTGGGCGAGTTCGAGGCGCTCTTCGACGGCGTGATGTTGCATGCTATGAGCTTATTGACGTCCCCGCGGGTCCGCATGAGCGGTAGCCGGCGATCGCCCGACAGGAGTGCCGTGAACGACGACGCCGAACTCCAGACGCCTCCGGCGGTGATCGGGTCGATCTCGGCCGGCGTCGGTCCGCTGCCGTTCCTGGCGATCTACGCAGTGTTATTCCTCATCCACGGGTTCATCTACCCGGTGCAGCCGCCGGATATCACCGGCTCCCAGTCGGGGGAGGGCACCGCCGGCATCATCGCCCTCGGCCTGCTCGCCGGCTGCGTGCTGACGATCTGGTGGTTCCTCAACGGCCGCCGCCGCTGGCCGTTCGTCCTGGCCCAGCTGGCGACGCTGATCACCGCGATCGACTTCATCGCCAACTCCACCACCGGCTCTCCGGCGGTGCCGTTCGTGCTGGTGCTGAGCTCGCTGGTCGCGCTCGTGCTGGCGTTCGCGCCCGCCTCCTGGCGGCACCTGGGGCAGACACCGTGGCAGTCGCCCTGGGGCCCCCGCGGCGCGAGCGCCACCTCGACACCGCCCCAGCCGGCTGGGCAGGACGGCCCCGATCTCTTAGCCGAACTGGCCGGCGACCCGGTCGATCCTGGCCCCGATCCCGGCGCGGCGGCGCAGCGTCACGACGACTCCCACGGCTGAGGGCAGCGCATACCCTGTGCACAGGGAAATCCCAGGCTTGGCTCAGCTGCAGCGCTCAGGGTGAGCACAGCGCCTACCTGGGGAATGCCGAGGGAGAACGAGATGAATGCAGCCACCATGGCGGTCGGGACGAAACGCCGGGTCTTGGTCGTCGACGACGAGGAGAACGTGACGCACCTCGTCTCGTCCGCCCTGCGCTTTGACGGCTTCGAGACGATCACGGCCGACAACGGCAGCTCGGCGCTCGCCGCGGTCGCCGAGTCCGAACCGGACCTGATCGTCTTGGACGTGATGATGCCCGGGCTGGACGGGCTCGGCGTGCTGCACAACCTGCGTGCCGCCGGCTCCCAGGTTCCGGTGATCTTCCTGACGGCCCGCGACGCCGCGAGTGACCGCATCGGCGGCCTGCGCGCCGGAGCCGACGACTACGTGGTCAAACCGTTCAGCGTCGAGGAGCTCCTGGCGCGCGTGCACGCGGTGCTGCGCCGCTCCGCGCCCGAAGAGGGTCGCGACGGGGTACTGCGCATCGCCGACCTGGAGCTGGACGAGAACAGTCATGAGGTCACCCGCGGCGCTGTCGAGGTGCACCTGACCGCCACCGAGTTCGAGCTGCTGCGCTACCTGATGCGCAACGAGCGGGTCGTCGTCTCCAAGGCCCAGATCCTTGATCGGGTGTGGAAGTACGACTTTCACGGCCAGTCCAACATCGTCGAGCTCTATGTCGGCTACCTGCGCAAGAAGGTCGACGCCGGCGAGCCCAAGCTGATCCACACGGTGCGGGGTGCGGGCTACGTCATCAAGGCCCCGCGCGCGTAGGGCGGGCATGGGCGCACGTGGCGGGCCGGCGGCCGGATGAGCGCGCAGCCAGCCCTTCAGCAGGGGGTCGGCGTGCCCTCGCGCCGCCGCCGCTGGGGTCCGCGCAGCCTCACTGCG
>JAYTRE010000169.1:0-2809 GCA_043746395.1 Pseudonocardiales bacterium | reverse complement strand
CCTACATGTACTTGCTCGATACAAGCATCTACCCGAGGGGGCCGCAACCGCAAACCGGTGCGCCGATGTCGGTAACGAGCTCAGTTAGCCGCCGCTGGCGTGCCGGGCAGGCCGAGCAGCGCGATCGCTTCCTCGCGCATCTGTACCTTGCGGACCTTGCCGGTCACCGTCATCGGGAACTCCGCAACGATGTGCACATAGCGGGGAACCTTGTAGCGGGCGAGCCGGCCGGCACAGAACGCCCGCACGGCCTCGGCCGTCAACGGCTCGGCGCCCTCACGCAGCCGCAGCCAGACCATCAGCTCCTCGCCGTAATGCTCGTCGGGAACGCCGATCACCTGCGCGTCGAGCACGTCGGGGTGGCGGTAGAGGAACTCCTCGACCTCCCGCGGATAGATGTTCTCGCCCCCGCGGATCACCATGTCCTTGATCCGTCCGACGATCGCCACGTACCCGTCGGCGTCCATGGTGGCCAGGTCGCCGGTGTGCATCCAGCCGTTGCGCAGCACCTCGGCGGTCTTCTCCGGCTCGTCCCAGTAGCCGATCATGACCGAGTACCCGCGGGTGCAGAGTTCGCCGGGCTGCCCGATCGGGACGGGCAGGTCGGTGTCGGGGTCCACGACCTTCACCTCCAGGTGCGGGTGCACCCGCCCGACGGTTCCGACGCGCCGCTCCAGCGAGTCGTCCGCGCGGGTCTGCGTCGAGACGGGGGAGGTCTCGGTCATGCCGTAGCAGATGGCCACCTCGGGCATGTGCATCTCGGTCAGGACGCGCTTCATCACCTCCGCCGGGCAAGGCGAGCCGGCCATGATGCCGGTGCGCAGCGACGTGAGGTCGTAGGTGGCGAACTCCGGCAGCGCGAGTTCGGCGATGAACATGGTGGGCACGCCGTACAGCGAGGTGCACCGCTCGTCCTGGACGCTCTGCAGGGTGGCCCCTGGATCGAAGCTCGGCGCCGGGATCACCACGCAGGCGCCGTGACTGGTGGCCGCGAGGTTGCCCATGACCATGCCGAAGCAGTGGTAGAACGGCACCGGCACGCAGATCCGGTCGAGCTCGGTGTAGTGGCACAGCTCCCCGACGAAGTAGCCGTTGTTGAGGATGTTGTGGTGCGACAGGGTCGCCCCCTTGGGGAAGCCCGTCGTCCCGGAGGTGTACTGGATGTTGATCGGGTCGTCGAAGGACAGCAGCGCCGCGCGCCGGGCCACCGCGTCATCGGCAACCAGGGTGCCGTCTTCGAGTAGCGACTGCCAGCTGGGCTCGCCCAGGTAGACGACCTCCTGCAGGCCCGGCAGACCGGGACGGACCTGTTCGATCATGGCGCGGTAGTCACTGGTCTTGAACTGCACCGCCGACACCAGCGTGCGAATGCCCGCCTGCCGCAGCACGTAGTCCAGTTCGTGGGTCCGGTAGGCCGGGTTGATGTTGACCAGGATCGCCCCGATCCGCGCGGTGGCGTACTGGACCAGGAACCACTCCAGGCAGTTCGGCGCCCAGATGCCGACGCGGTGGCCGCGGTCGATACCGTGCGCCAGCATCCCCCGCGAGAGTTCGTTGACGGCGCGGTCCAGCGCCGCATACGTGAGCCGGCGCCCGCTGGCAACCTCGACGACGGCTTCCCGGTCGGCGAAAACCAGCGCGCTGCGCCGTAGGTTGGCGTCGATGGTCTCGCCAACCAGGGGTGCGGTGGCGGCGCCGCCCGCGTAGGAGCCTGTGGATCGTGCAACTCTCGGCCCGTCAGACGGTGCGAAAGTTGCACGATCAGCAAGCTGGCGATTCTTCAGGCGTCCACCGTCGTGTTGGTGTTGCCTTCGAGCAGCGAGCGGACCTCGGACTCGCGGTAGCGGCGGTGGCCGCCGAGAGTGCGAATCGAGGTCAACTTGCCGGCTTTCGCCCACCGTGTCACCGTCTTCGGATCGACACGAAACAGTGTCGCGACCTCGGACGGTGTGAGCAGCGGCTCGGATTCCGGCCGCTGCCGGGGAGTCGTCATCGTTGCCCCCCTTCTGGGGATACGTCACGCGGAGTCCTGTTCCGCGTTCCGTTGCCTATTATGCATAGTTCTACCGGCGAATCGCAGCACGCTTCAGCGACCTGTCCACTACGTGCCACGATGGCGGAGTGTCCGGTTAGTCGGGATCATTGAGCCAGGCGAAGTGGGCCAAATCCTGACAACTACCCGCTGAGTGCGAGGGGCGAGGGACGCGAGGTACGATTGCGCCACGACGATGACAACTTCCCGGCGGTGCGACTGCCCGCTCCACGAGCGCCATTCGGAGCACGCGAGCCGCAACCGCCGGATGACCGTGTGAGCGAGGGGGTCGAGCCATGGGGCGCGGCCGTGCCAAGGCAAAGCAGCAGAAGGTCGCTCGGGAGCTCAAGTACAACTCCCACAGCACTGACCTCGATGCCCTGCAGCGAGAACTCGGTGCTAGCTCGACGTCGGGCGAGCGCTTCGCATCCGATGAGGACGACGAGGACGACGGAACAGCCTGGGTGCAGGCCGGCCGCTGATCGGCGCCGAGCCGGCCCTCAGTGCCAGTCCGCTGCGTTGCCCAGGTAGTCGCCAACCAGGGTGACCGCGCCCGTACCCGGACGCAGCTCGCCGCACCGCCACGCAGTGAGGCCCCGGTTGCGCGCGAGGTCCAGCGCGGCGGCGGCCCGTTCGGCGCCGACAACCGCCACCATTCCCACCCCGAGGTTGAAGGTCTGCTCGAGGTCGGCGCGGGCCAGTGCCCCGGTGCGGGCGATCAGGTCGAAGATCGGCTGCGGGGCCCAGGTGGAGCGCTCGACGACCGCATCGACCGTC
>JAYTRE010000168.1:0-3839 GCA_043746395.1 Pseudonocardiales bacterium | reverse complement strand
GGCCGGATGTTGATCAGCGTCTGCGGGGTGATGGCCTCGACGTCCTGGGTGGTCATCCGCTCCCGGACGACGCGCTCCATCCGCGACAGGCCGACGCGGATCTGGTTCTGGATCAACTCACCCACGGTGCGCAGCCGGCGGTTGCCGAAGTGGTCGATGTCGTCGACCTCGTAGCCCGCTACCCCTTCGTGCAGGCGGAGCAGGTACTCGATGGTGCGCACGATGTCGTCCTCGGTGAGGGTCCCCGTCGTGATCGGGGCGTCGACACCGAGCTTCTTGTTGGCCTTGTAGCGCCCGACCTTGGCCAGGTCGTAGCGCTTGGGGTTGAAGAACAGGTTCTCCAACAGCGCCTGGGCGGATTCGCGTGTCGGCGGCTCGCCGGGCCGCAGCTTGCGGTAGATGTCGAGCAGGGCCTCGTCGGTGGAACCGATGTGATCCTTCTCGAGGGTGGCCAGCAGCGTCTCCGACCAGGCGAAGTGCTCGCGGATGCGGTCGGCCGACCAGCCCAGCGCCTTGAGCAGCACGGTGACTGGCTGCCGGCGCTTGCGATCGATGCGCACTCCGATCGTCGAGCGCTTGTCGACGTCGAACTCCAGCCAAGCACCACGGCCGGGGATGACCTTCACGGCGTACACGTCGACGTCGGAGGTCTTGTCCAGGGTGCGGTCGAAGTACACACCCGGCGAGCGCACCAGCTGGCTGACGACCACGCGCTCGGTGCCGTTGATGATGAAGGTGCCCTTGCGGGTCATCACCGGGAAATCACCCATGAACACCGTCTGGGACTTGATCTCCCCGGTGGTGTTGTTGGTGAACTCGGCCGTCACGAACAGCGGGGCGGCGTACGTCATGTCCTTGTCCTTGCACTCTTCGATCGACGCCTTGACGTCCTCGAAGCGCGGGTTGGAGAAGGACAGGCTCATCGAGCCGGAGAAATCTTCGATCGGCGAGAGTTCGCCGAGGATCTCCTCCAGCCCGGATGCCACCGGAGCGCTGTCGGCGGACTGCCGAGCCTTCCAGGCTGCGTTGCCGACCAGCCAGTCGAAGGACTGGGTCTGCAACGCGAGGAGGTTGGGCACCTCCAGCGGCTCGCGGATCTTGGCGAAAGACGTGCGGGGCGGTGACCCCGGAATACCGAACGCCTTGCCGTTTGCGGAACTTGTCTTACCGGAGCGCGAGACTGCCAAGATGCGTCCTTCCAAGGACTTATGACCGGGCCGATCCGCGGCCCACCACTCCCCGAGAGCCCGCGCCGACCGGCTGAAGTCTCCAGCTCGGGCAACACGAAGTAGGCCCTTGACGGGCCGCAGGGTGATAGAGGGCAGCGCAAAGTTGCAGTCTAGCCACTTCGGGCACGGCAAGCAAGGCCGCTCTCAGGGCGGCGGAGCCGATGCCGGTGCACAGCCGTCGATGGGCGTCTTCACCTCGTCCGGCAGGCTCCGGCACCGCGCTGCGGCAGCCGTTGGCGTGCGAGGCAAGGGTGCCTCGCCAGGCACGCGACGTCAAGCATTTCAGCGGCCCGGGGGAGGCCGGGTTCGGGGCGGCCGCCGTCGCGCCGGGTCAGTTGGCCAGTGACTCCTGTGAGATCAGCCACGAGTTGCCGACGCGATTCATCGTCACCGTGACGCTGAGCAGGTCGTAGCGCGGCTGGGTCTTCGCGGTGGTGTTGTTCTGGATCTTCTGCTGGCCGTAGATAAGCACGACCCACTGCCTGGCGTCCGGACTCACCGACACGATGCCGGCCCGCGTGACCGATACCGTCTGGATCGTCTTGGTCTGCGGCGCCAGGCTAGCGACGACGGTCTTCATGGCCCGCTCGTAGTTAGCCCGGAACGTGCCGGTCGAGCACGCCAGGCCCTGCGCCAGTGAGGCGTCTAGGGAGCGGTAGTCGTATGACCCCACCTTGGGCATGCAGGTCTTCGCGGCGGCGAGGACTTCGCCACGCAGATCTGGGGGCGACGGCTTGGCCCACCACACGCCGTGGCTGAGCCAGACCACCGTGGCGGCCAGCACCACCGCAGCGACGCCTGCCACGCCCGCCGGGATCCAGCGCAGTCGATTCAGGTAACGCAGCTCGGCCTCGGTCCGCGGTTCGGGCGCCTCGGGCAACGCGCCCGCTCTCGTGGGCACGGCCAGCGCGGAGCGCCGCGCGGTGCGAGGGGCGGCGAGGTCTTCGGAGCGGGGAGCCTGCCCGCCGGGTTCGGCTCTCGGTCCGGGCACCGGGCGCCCGCCGATCCGGCGGGCTCGGCTCGCTGCCTGGGCACTGGGCGCCGGCCGGCGGCCGGCCGGCAGCGCCGCGTCCGGTGCTGCGGTCTCCGGCAGCGGCGGATCTGCGGCGGCGTCCGGCAGGTCCGCGCCACGGGGCGCGAGGTCGGGCGTCTCGGCGTCGGTCATGTCAGGCCCACACTCTGCAGGTCACTTGCGAGCCATTTCCCCTTGATCTGCACCATCGTCACGGCTAGGCGCTCGGCCGAGGCCGGCACCTGGCCCGCGGAGGTGACCTTGTAACCAGTGGCGCTGACCAGCACGACTGCGCCTGCGCCGTCGTGGGCCTCGAAGGCCGCGTAGCTGACCGACGCGCTGAGGTCGAACTTGCCCGCTGTCATCTCCTTCAGCAGCTTCGGGCCGTCGGTGCGCATGTCGGTCTGCAACGTGCCGGTGGTGCCCGCGAGAGTCCGCGCGAAGTCTGCGGGAAAGCTCGAGCGTCGGTAACTCATGGTGTTGATGACGGTCTGCTTGGCGGCCGCGACGGCCTGTTGCTCGCTGCTCGTCAACGCGCCGTACGCGGCGGCGGTGAAGGCGTGCCGGCCGTGTCGCGACGGCAGGTGGAACACGACGATCGTGACGGTGAGGGCGATCGCCACCGCGCTCAGGACTGCGGTGACGATCCACGGCGCGCGGCCTGTCCCATTTCGGGCGTCGGTCATGACCTTCCAATCGCTCATCGCGCGGGGCGCAGCCACTCGGAGCGGGGCAGCCGGCCCGGGTTCAGGGTGTCCTCAGTGCAGGCCGTCGGTCAGCGCCGTGAGCCAGGACTGGTCTCCACCCGACGGATCGGTGCTGTTCACGTTGCCCACCATCACGCTGTTCGCCGTGGTCACCCGAGGATAGGCCTGGTTGCCCCCCGCGGTGCTGATCGGATCGCCGCCCGGGACGTTGGCCGAGCCGCGGACGTTGACCGTCGGATCGAGCGTGGCACAGCGCGCCGCGGTGTTGGGAGCCTGTGGGGAGAGATCTTTCGGGCTGCGCAGCCGGGTGCCGTTGTAGCCCTCTCGAGCTGCCTTGATATCGCCGCAGTCGCGCGGTGTGCTGCCCATGACCAGACCCTGCGCGGCCTCCCCGTCCGACCGCACCACGGTGAGCGCGCTCGCGGCCAGACCGGGATAGAGCTCGAGGATCTGCTCCAGGCCACCGAGGTGGCGCACCAGGAGCTGGCCGTTGCTGGCCAGGTTGGCCAGCGTGATCCCGAGGTCGGTGCGGTTGTTGACGATGAACGAGCTCAGCACGCTGAGGTCGCCCGGCCCATGGTCGAGCAGGTTGAGGATGTCGCCGTTGCTGTTCTTCAGCTGCCCGCTGAGCAGGTTCAGGCTGTGGTTGAAGCTGGCGAAGGCCGACTGCTCCTGCAACTGGGTGCTCAGCACCGTGTTGGTGGTGACGATCAGCTCCTGGGTGGCGGGCATGTTCGCGTTGGCCGCCGTCAGCAACTTGTTGGTCGAGTCCAGCAACTGGCCGAGGTTGTTGCCCTGGCCGTTGAACGCCCGGCCGAGCTCGACGATCATGATCTGGAGATTGGTGGTATTCACCGAGCGCACCAGATGGTCGAGGTTAGCGAGCAGCGT
>JAYTRE010000167.1:0-9911 GCA_043746395.1 Pseudonocardiales bacterium | reverse complement strand
CGAGGAAGCCGACCGCGGCCGCCAGGGTTGCGGTGATCAGATCGATCGCGACGAGCGACGCGCGATAGGTGCTGTGCCAGCCCTCGCGAGCGAGCCCGGTCGGGGCCACCATGTCAGGGTGGGAATCGCCAGCGGCGACTACTGTGAGTTTCGCAGTGTTTACGCTGCGTGATCGCGAATTAACAACGCCAGCCCCATGGTGGCGTTTCGCTGCGGACGTTCTCGCAGATCTAGCGTCGTGAGCAGCCACCGACGAAGCGGTCGACGTGCGATCCAACAGTTCGTTGGAAGCGTCAATCCCCCCGCTGGTGGCCGCAGAGCCACCCCAAAACATTGATCCCCCGAAATGTTCGACGCCCACCAGCGGTGAGTGCCGACGATCCCCAGCTAATCGACGGTGCGGGAGATTCGGTCAAATACGTCATGACCCCCGAAACGCCGAATGACGCCATATTTATATCGTGGTTGTGGGCAGATGGAAAGCCGGTCGCCAAATCCGTTGGAAAGTTGTCTTCAGGATCACTCCCCTAAATGGCCTAATTGAGGGCACACCACCTCGCCACCTGGAGCTGACACAGGTGCTCGGGTCGTGCCGGGTGCGCCAGACTGGTCCGGTGCCTTCCCCGCTACCGCCGATCGGCTCCCCCGTCCCGGACGACGTCTCGGCGGCGGCCACGTCGGCCGACGATGCCGAACTGCGGGCCGATGTCCGTCGCGTGGTCGCGCTGCTCGGCGAGTCACTGGTACGCCAGCAGGGCCAGCCCGACCTCGACCTCGTGGAGCGGGTCCGCGCCCTCACCAAGCAGAGCAAGGACGAGGGCGGCGGGGCGGCGCGGGACGAGGTTCGCGCGCTGCTCGCCCAGCAGCCGCTGGCCACCGCGTCGGTGCTGGTGCGGGCCTTTGCCGCCTACTTCCACCTCGCCAACGTCGCCGAGCAGGTGCACCGGGTGCGCGGCCTGCGCGCGCGCCCGGCCGACGAGGGCTGGCTGGCCCGCTCCGTCGCCGCCGTGGCCGATGCCGGCGGCCCGAACGCGCTCACCGAGGCGCTCGCGACGCTGGCGGTACGGCCGGTGTTCACGGCCCACCCCACCGAGGCCAGCCGCCGCTCGATCCTCACCAAACTGCGCCGGGTGGCCGACATCCTCGCCGTGCCGAGCGAGGCGGACACGACAGCGCGCGCGCGGCAGGACCGCGACCTCGCCGAGATCGTCGATCTGATCTGGCAGACCGACGAATTGCGCCAGCACCGCCCGACGCCGTTGGACGAGGCCCACAACCTCGTCTACTACCTGCAGGACCTCGTCGCGGAGACGATGCCCGACGTGAGCGCCGACCTCGCCGCCGAGCTGGCTCGCCACGGCGCGGCACTGGCACCCGACGCCCGCCCGCTGACGTTCGGCACCTGGATCGGCGGCGACCGCGACGGCAACCCGAACGTCACCGCTGACGTGACCCGTGACGTCCTGCGGTTGCAGCACCATGTCGCGGCGCGGGCGATCACCGCGACCATCGACACGCTGATCGCCGAGCTCTCGTCATCGACGACCGTCGTGCCCGCCTCCGCCGAGTTGACCACCTCGATCGAGGCCGACCTGGCCGTGCTCGACATCGATCCCCGGCTGATCCGGCTCAACGCCACCGAGCCGTACCGGCTCAAGCTGAGCTGCCTCAACGCCAAGATCGCGAACACCCGCCGGCGCGTCGACGAGGGGCTGCCGCACATCCCGGGACGCGACTACCTGGGCCGCACGCAGCTGCTCGAGGAACTCGCGCTGCTCGGCGACTCGCTGCGCGCACACGCCGGCAGCCTCATCGCCGACGGGCTGCTCGCCCGCGCGCAACGCAGCGTCGCGGTGTTCGGCCTGCACCTCGCGACCATGGACGTGCGCGAACACGCCGATGCCCACCATCACGTCGTTGCCCAGCTCGTCGACCGGCTCGGCGAACAGAGCTGGCGCTACGCCGACCTGCCTCGCGACGCCCGCCTGCAGCTGCTGTCCCACGAGCTCACCTCACGCCGGCCGCTCGCGTCGTCGCCACCGCCGCTCGACGAGGCGGCCGCCCGCACCTTTGCGGTCTTCGGCGCCATCAGGGCAGCTCTCGACACCTACGGCGAACAGGTGATCGAGAGCTACATCGTGTCCATGACTCGCGGCGCCGACGACGTGCTCGCCGCGGTCGTACTGGCCCGCGAGGCCGGCCTGGTCCACGTGCACCGTGCTGACGAGATCGGTGCTGACGAGATCGGTGCCGGCGGCGGCGTCACGAGCTTTGCCCGGATCGGTTTCGTGCCACTGCTGGAAACCGTGGACGAGCTGCGCACCAGCGGCGACGTGCTCGCCAACCTGCTCGGCGACCGAACGTACCGGCGGATCGTCACACTTCGCGGCGACGTGCAGGAAGTGATGCTCGGCTACTCCGACTCGAACAAGCAGGCCGGCATCACGACCTCACAATGGGAGATCCACAAGGCGCAGCGGGCCCTGCGCGACGTCGCGGCGCGGCACCGAGTGCGGCTGCGGCTGTTCCACGGCCGGGGCGGCACGGTGGGCCGCGGCGGCGGCCCGACGTACGACTCGATCCTGGCCCAGCCGTGGGGAGTGCTCGACGGCGAGATCAAGTTCACCGAGCAGGGCGAGGTCATCAGTGACAAGTACGCGCTGCCCGAACTGGCCCGCGAGAACCTGGAGCTGACGCTGGCCGCTGTGCTGCAGGCGTCGACGCTGCACCGCACTGCGCGCCAAGGCGGCGCGCAGCTCGCCCGTTGGGACGAGTGCATGCAGCTGGTCAGCGACCGCGCCTATACCGCGTACCGGCAACTGATCGAGGACGAGCAGCTGCCCGACTACTTCCATGCCTCGACGCCGGTTGAGCAGCTGGGCTCGCTCAACATCGGTTCGCGGCCGGCGCGGCGCCCGTCGTCGGGCAGCGGCATCGACGGGCTGCGCGCCATCCCCTGGGTGTTCGGCTGGACCCAATCGCGCCAGATCGTGCCCGGCTGGTTCGGCGTCGGCGCCGGGCTCGCCGCGGCGCGTGCGGCCGGACTGGGCGACGTGCTCGCCGAGATGCACGAGCAGTGGCACTTCTTCCGCACGTTCGTGTCCAACGTCGAGATGACGCTCGCCAAAACCGATCTCGACATCGCCGCGCACTACGTGTCGACGCTCGTGCCCGAACCGCTCCGGCGGATCTTCGACGTCGTGCGGGCCGAACACGAGCAGACGGTCGCCCAGATCCTGCGGATCACCGGCGAGCGCGCGCTGCTCGACGATTCACCCGTCCTGCAAAGGACTTTGAGCATTCGCGATGCCTACCTGGACCCGATCTCCTACCTGCAGGTCGACCTCTTGCGGCGCGTCCGCGCCGAGGGCGTCGACGGTTCGGCCGACCTGCAACGGGCCCTGCTGCTGACCATCAACGGCGTGGCCGCCGGGCTGCGCAACACCGGCTGAGCGGCCGGCGTCGTCCGCTGTCGCCGTGTCCGAAAACCGCCAGCACCTGCGTTGCGGGCCGGGCACACTGGAGCCGTGATCCTGCCGGACTTCGACACCTGCCACCGCGCCGTGCAGGGCCGCGACGCGCGCTTCGACGGCTGGTTCTTCACCGCGGTCCGCACGACGGGCATCTACTGCCGCCCGTCGTGCCCGGCCCTGACCCCGCAGCGCCGCAACGTCGACTTCTACCCGAGCGCGGCCGCAGCCCAGCGGCGGGGGTTTCGCGCCTGCAAGCGCTGCCGACCCGACGCATCTCCCGGCTCACCCGAGTGGGACGTGCGCGGCGACCTGGCCGGGCGGGCGTTGCGGCTGATCGGCGACGGCGTGATCGACCGGGAGGGTGTGCCGGGGTTGGCCCGCCGGCTGGGGTACTCGCAACGCCAGCTCAACCGCACGCTGCTGGCCGAGGTCGGTGCTGGGCCGCTCGCCCTCGCGCGGGCCCAGCGCGCCCAGACCGCGCGAGTGCTGCTCGAGACCACCGAGCTGCCCAGCGCCGATGTGGCGTTCGCGGCCGGCTTCTCCAGCGTGCGGCAATTCAACGACACCGTCCAGGCCGTGTACGCCACCACGCCCACCGCGCTGCGCAGTCGGCGAGCAGACGTCGCAGGCGGCACTGCCGGCACGATCCGGCTGCGGCTGCCTTACCGGGCCCCGATGGATGCGGGGGCCACGCTGGATTTCCTCGCCGCCCGGGCGATCTCGCGCGTCGAGGCCTACGTCGACGGCGTCTACACACGGACCGTTGCCGCGCCGGGCGGGCCGGCGCTCGTGTCGGTGCGCGGTGGCCCGTCGGCGCTGAGCTGCGACGTGCGCCTGAGCGATCAGCGCGACCTCGTCGCGGTCGTGGCGCGGGTGCGCCGGCTGTTCGACCTCGACAGCGATCCGGTAGCGGTTGACGGCGTGCTCGCCGGCGATGCCCGCCTGGCGCCGCTGATCGGCAAGCGGCCCGGTCTGCGGTCCCCCGGGGCCGTCGACGGCTTCGAGATGGCGGTGCGGGCGGTCGTCGGCCAGCAGATCTCGGTGCGCGGCGCCCGAACCCTGCTCGGCCGGATCACGGCGGCCCTGGGACGGCCGGCCTTCAACGGCGAACCGTGGCTGCTCTTTCCCAGCGCAGAACAGTTCCTGGCCCGCGGTCCCGATTCGCTGCCGATGCCGCGAGCGCGCGCCGCGACCCTGCACGCGGTGGCCGTCGCGCTCGTCGAGGAGCGGCTGCGCCTCGATCCGGGCGCGGACCGCGACGCCGAACGGGCCGGGCTGCTCGCCATTTCCGGGGTCGGACCGTGGACAGCCGGCTACCTGCGGATGCGGGCACTCGCGGACCCCGACGTCCTGCTCGCCTGCGATCTCGGGGTCCGCACGTCAGCCGGTCAACTCGGCCTGGACCTCGCCGCCGGGACCGACTTGGCGCCGTGGCGTTCCTACGTCACCCACCACCTCTGGGCCGCGGCTCACTGACCCCTCGCTCACCAGGAGACTCAACTCATGCGATACACCGTCATCGACTCGCCGCTCGGCGAGCTGCTCGTCACCGGGGACGCCGCGGGACTCACCGGGCTCTACCTGCCCACCGGAAAGCACCCGCGGTCCGTCCAAGCGGGCTGGTCTCGCGACGACGCGGCCTTCGCCGAGGTGCGCGCCCAGCTCGCCGAGTACTTCGCCGGCACGCGCCGCGACTTCGACCTCCCGCTGAACGCGGCGGGCAGCGCGTTTCAGAAGCGGGTGTGGTCGGCGCTGGTTGCGATTCCCTACGGTGAGACGACCAGCTACGGCCGCATCGCTGCCGCGGTCGCCTCGCCCGACGCCGCGCGGGCGGTCGGTCTGGCCAACGGGCAGAACCCGATCTCGGTGGTCGTGCCGTGCCACCGCGTCATCGGGGCGGACGGATCGTTGACCGGCTACGGCGGCGGCCTGGACGCCAAGCGCTGGCTGCTCTCGCACGAGGCCAGCCACGCGGGCCTGTTCGCCCACCCGACCGCGGTCCGGCGTTGAATGACGGATCCGCGGCTCGACAGTGTGCCGGCATGCCGCGGTAGCACGGCGCGTCTGCACACTGTCGCGGCGCGTCAGCGCTAAGTGGCCGACGGGCGGTCAGTCGTTGTAGCGGTTCTGCGCGGGCTCGAGGCCCTGCTCGACGAGCAGCTGCGTGGCATCCGCGGCTCGATCGACCAGGACCGGCAGCTCCTTGCGCTGCACCCCGGGAAACTCGCGCAGCACGTAGTCGGCGGGATCCTGCTGGCCCGGGGGGCGCCCGATGCCGAACCGGACGCGCGCGAATTCCCTGCTGCCCAGGGCCGACGTGAGCGAGCGCAGCCCGTTGTGGCCACCGTCGCCACCGCCACGCTTGAGCCGCAACGCGCCGAAAGGCAGGTCCAGCTCGTCGTGCACGACGGTGATCCGCTCCACCGGCACCTTGTAGAACCGGGCGATGGCGACGACGGGTCCCCCGGACTCGTTCATGTACGACTTGGGTTTGGCGAGCACAACCGGCGCGCCACCCAGGCGTCCCTCGACGACGTCGCAGCGCCCCTTGTGCGCCTTGAAGCTGCCGCCGAGGCGTTCGGCGAGCAGGTCGACAACGAAGAACCCGGCATTGTGCCGCGTGCCCGCGTAGCGCGGCCCGGGGTTGCCCAGGCCGACGATCAGATAGCGGTCCTCGGCCACCACGATCCCCGGGATGTCCGGACGGGGCGGCGGACTACTCGCCGCTCTCGGCCACCACGGGTGCCTCGACCGTGGCCTCGCCCGCAGCGGTCGGCGCGCCCTCGCCCTCGGCCTCCATCGCCTCAGCGGTCGGGGCCTCCTGCACGATGAGCAGCACGTGGTCGGCCTCACCGGCGAGCGACGCGCCGGTGGGAAGTTTCAGATCGCCGGCAGTGACCTGCGTCCCGATCGCCAAGCCGTCGATGTTGACTTCGATCTCGGTGGGCAGGTGGGTGGCCTCGGCCTCGATGCTCACCGACGTGCTCTCCTGGGCGAGCAGGCCACCTGACACGACCTCGCCGACAATCGACAGCGGCACGTCGATAGTTACCTTCTCGCCGCGGCGCACCGCGAGCAGGTCGATGTGCTCGTAGCTGCCCTTGATCGGGTTGCGCTGGACGGCCTTGGGGATCGCGAGCTGCTCGGCACCATCGAGCTCGAGGGTCAGCAGCACGTTGGCGCCGCCATGCCGGACGGCGTTGGTGAATTCGCGCGCCAGCAGCGACACGTGGCGCGGGTCGGCGCCGTGGCCGTAGATGACGGCCGGGATCTTGCCGGCGCGGCGGGTGCGGCGCGCACCGCCCTTGCCGAACTCGGTGCGCGATTCGGCGGACAGACGGACCTCGGACACGGCAGTACTCCTCGACTCAAGCTCTTCGGAACGGACGAACACGGTGCCTCGGACGCAGACGGGCGTCAACGAACGACACCGCGTCGATGACGGATGCTCAAGGTGCGAGCGAATCCCTCGCCGGGGCAACAGGAACAGGATAGCGCGATCGCTTCCACGGTCCCGACGCCGGGTTGTTCAGGCTCAGGCCCGTTTCGCCGCGGCCGGCCGCTTGTTGGTCGCCAGCGCGGTGGTCGTTGCCGCGCCGCTGTCCTGCGTGGCGGCGGACTCGGCGGACTCGGCGGACTCGGCATCCTCGGCGACGACCTCCTGCGGCGCCGCGTCGACTGGCTTATCGACGGACTGAACCTCGACGACTCGCTCGTCCACGACCCGCGCCTCGTCGACGCGCTGCCCGCCGGCCCGCTCCTCGTCGGGCGACTGGTCGGGCGACTCGTCGATACCGAAGGCGGCCGGCGACGTACCCGAGAGCGTGGCCAGCATCTGCCGCACGTTGGTGAGTTGGGCGTTGATGCTGTCACGCCGGCGGGTCGCCGCGGCCAGCTCTCGCTCAGACTCGGCCCGGATCCGGTCAGCTCGCGCGATCGCATCGGCGACGATCTGATCGGCCTTCTGCTGCGACTCAGCCGTCAGGTGACTGGCCTTGCGCGCTGCCTCGGCGATCGCCTGTTCGTGCTCGGCGCGCAATTGGGCAATGTGCTGCTGCGCGGCGGTCAGTTGCTGCTCGGCCTGGGTCGTGCGTTCGTGGAAGACCTTCTCGGCCTTGTCGCGACGTTCGGCGAGGGTCTGCTCGAAGTCTGCGGCGGACTTCGCGGCCCGGGCGCGCTGCTGCTCGTACAGCGCCTCGGCCTCTTCGTGACGCGCGCCGGCCCGCCGATCGGCGTCGTCAAGCAACTCGTCAGCGGTGCGCTTGGCGTCCTCCACGAAACGCGACGCCTCCTGGTCGGCCTCGGCGCGCGTCGAGCGGGCGTAGTGGTCGGCCTCGGCCCGGGCAGCCGAGGTCGAGGCCTCCAGCTCGGCGATCGTGCGCTGCGCGTCGGCCGCGGCCGACGCGCGCATCTCGTCGGCCTCCTGCTCGGCCAGGGTGAGGATCTGCCCCACCCGCTCACCGAAGTCCGTGAAGGACGCCGTGATCGGCGGCGCTGCTTCGGCCTTGCGGAAGGCTTCAGCGGCCTGCCGGCGGGCCTCCTCGGCCACGGCGGTCAACTGCTCCACCTGATGGGTGAGCTCGCTCCTGTACTGGCGCTGGGCGGCGAGCGCGGTGCTCAGCTCGGCAATGCGCCGGTCGACCTCGCTGGGGTCGTAGCCGCGCATGACGGTGCGAAAGGACGTGGTGGTCTGCTCAGTCATACGGCTCTCACTATCTGTGCGGGTACGGAGTCGGGCGGCGGGGACGGCTAGTTGTCGGAGGCGCGACCGGAGCAGCTGGCGCGGGCGCTTCGGCGACGGCGAGGGCATCAATGACGCCGGAGAGGTTGCCGAGTTCGTCGGCGATGGCATTGCGGTGGGCCGTGAGCGCCGCAACCTCGGCGCGGGCCTCGACAAGCAGCGCTCGAGCCGCGCTGCGCAGCTGGTCGGCCTCGGCCCGGGCCGCGGCCACGGTGGTGATCGCCTGGTCCTTGGCCGTGCGGCGCAGGTCCTGCGCCTCGCGCTGCGCGCGGACGAGATCGTCGGCGACCCGCTCGCGCACCGTCCGGGCGCCGGCCTCGGCCTCGGCCATGCGGCGCTCGGCCCGCGCCACTCGCGCCGAGGACACCTCCTCGGCCTCGGCCAGGGTCCGGGCCGCCTGCTCGTGGGCCTGCGCGCGGATGCGCTCAGCATCAGCGTCGGCCTGCGCGACGGCCTGGCGAGCACGCTCTGCCAGCAGCAGCCGCTCCCGCTCAATTTCGTCGAGCCGCTCGCTCAGCCGGTGGCGCGCGGTGGCGACGATGGTGGCGGCCCGCACCCGGGTGCGGCGCACTGCAGCGGCTGCGTCGAGGTGGGCACGGCGGCGGACGCGCTCGGCGTCAGCGCCGGCGGCCGCGAGCAACCCGCTGATCGCGTGCTGCGTCCATTCGGTCTGCTCGGCGACGGCCGCCAGTTCCCGAGCCGCGGTCTCGCGCGCCGCCTCCAACAGCTGGCTGGTATAGACCCGGGCCTGCGCGCGTGCGGTGTCCGCGTCGAGCTGGGCCTCCTCGACCTGCCGGCGGGCCGCCTCGATCAGCCGTTCGGCCTGCGCCTGGGCCTCGAGCAGCTGCTGCTGCGCGTGGTGTTCGGCATCGGCCTTCAGCGCCGCGGCGCCGGCTGCGAAGGCCGCCCGCTCGGCGAGCAGCCGGTCGTCGTGGTCGGCGCGTTCTCGCGCCAGCTCGGCGTTTCGCTGGTCGCGCTGATCCTGGGTCCCCCGCCGCACCGCGGCGACGATGGCGTCGGCCTGCTCGCGGAGCACGCGCGCCGACGCCTGCGCGGCGGACAGCACCTGCTCGGCTTCCCCGCGAGCGTCGAGCAGGACCTGATCGGCGGCCGCCTCTGCGCGCGCGGCGATCAGCGCCGCTTGCTCCACCGCGTCGGTGACGATCGACTGCGCCTCGTCGTGGGCCTCGGCCAGCCAGGCGTCGGCCATGGCCAACTTGGCCCGGCGAGCCGCGTGCACATCCTCGACCTCGGAGTCGGAACGCTTCGGCGCGACGGGCTCGGGTCCGGTACGCGAGTCGATGCGGGTGATCGCGTCAGCCGTGTCACCGAGCTCAGTTTCGGCGGGCGCGACGGTATGGCTGGAGGCGGCCACGCGGCTCCAGTAGCGGCCGTTCTCATCGCCACCATGGCCCGCCGACTGGCCGGCGGGCCAGCCGAGCCGGTGTCGAGGCGGCGAGCTCGGCTGCTCGCTGTCGGGCAATGCGCGTTCGCCGTGCATGTGCGTCATCGTCGCAGAAAATAGCGGCGACGCGCTCCGCTCAGCGGCACTTGTCTGCGGCGACGATTCGGATCGGCGCGGGCGCGCTCGATAGCATCGCGCAAATGCCCACCGATGCTGCCGCGGTTCGCGTTCGCGTCCCGGCCAAGGTGAACCTGTACCTGGGTGTGGGCGCGCTGCGCCGCGACGGCTTCCA
>JAYTRE010000166.1:0-3894 GCA_043746395.1 Pseudonocardiales bacterium | reverse complement strand
CAGCGCGAACGTCGCGACCGCGGGACCGGGCTTGAGCACCACGACGAGGATCAGCACCGCCCACATGGCCACGACGGTGGCGGCGGCGAGCCAGAGTGCGGTGCGGACCCGCAGCGCCATGAGGCGGCGGATCGTGCCGGGGAAGACCGAGTAGAAGAACGCCTCGTCCGACAGCGACCAGGACGCCGGGTTGCCGGCGAAGTAGACACCCGCCGGGGTGAACCACGCATGCAGCAGGAGCAGCGAGAGCAGAACGGCGACGCCGTCGAAGGGCTTCTGGAACCGCAGGGCGCCTCCGTAGAAGACCGGCACGGCGATCAGCGTCGTTATGAGGTGCAGCGGGTAGATCCGGGCGAAGCGGCGCCAGTAGAAGCGCCGGGGCGTGTCGCGGGGGAACCAGGACCAGGTCAGGACGAAGCCGGACAGGACGAAGAAGAACGTGACCCCCGTCACTCCGAGCCACGACCAGGCTGTGAGGCTCCGGATAGGTGCGAGGTTGGCGATGTGGTGGACGAAGACGAAGAACGCTGCGAACCAGCGAAGTCCGGTCAGCGACTCGACCCGGGGCATGCGGTTCTCGGTCTGCGCCATGCCGCCTCTCCTGCGCCGGACTCCCGAACCCGCCGGACAGGTTCGGGAGTCCGGCGCGTTCCGGTTGAGACTACCGGCCACCTGCGCGCCGAAGCGGCGAATCGGGCCGCGGTGCCCCGGTCGGTAGACTGTGCCGGTCCCTAGTCCCCGCACAAGGCTGCCCGTGAAGATCACCGTTGTAGCGCTCGGCAAGATCGGCCTGCCCCTGGCGGTCCAGTTCGCAAGTCTCGGTCACGAGGTGATCGGTGCCGACGTGAACGGCGCCGTCGTCGACCTCGTAAACGCCGGCCGCGAGCCATTTCCCGGGGAGGCCCGCCTGGGCGAGCTCCTGGCCGACACCGTGGCCCGCGGCCTGCTGCGGGCCACGACCGACACCACCTCGGCCGTGGCCCAGAGCGAGGCGGTGGTCCTGGTCGTGCCGCTGTTCGTCGACGCCGAGGGCGTTCCGGACTTCGACTGGATGGACTCCGCGACGAAGGCGGTGGCTGCGGGACTGAAGCCCGGCACCCTGGTGTCCTACGAGACGACCCTGCCGGTGGGCACGACGCGCGGCCGGTTCCAGCCGATGCTCGAGGCCGGCTCCGGACTCAGCGCCGGCACGGACTTCGCGCTGGTGTTCAGCCCCGAGCGGGTGTTCACCGGCCGCGTCTTCGCCGACCTGCGCCGCTACCCGAAGCTGATCGGCGGGGTCGACGCGGACAGCGCCGAGCGCGGCGTGGCCTTCTACGAGCAGGTGCTCGAGTTCGACGAGCGGCCCGAACTGGTTCGCCCCAACGGGGTGTGGGACCTCGGTAGCGCCGAGGCGGCGGAGCTGGCCAAGCTTGCCGAGACCACCTACCGCGACGTGAACATCGGGCTGGCCAACCAGTTCGCCCGGTTTGCCGGGGCGAACGGCATCGACATCTACCGGGTCATCGAGGCGAGCAACTCGCAGCCGTTTAGCCACATCCACCAGCCGGGCATCGCGGTCGGCGGCCACTGCATCCCGATCTACCCGCGCATGTACCTGTGGAACGACCCAGAGGCCACCGTGGTCAGGGCCGCCCGCGAGGCCAACGCCGCGATGCCCGAGTATGCCGTCGGAGTGCTTTCCGACGAGCTGGGGGGTCTGGCCGGGGTTCGGGTGGCCGTGCTCGGCGCGTCGTACCGCGGCGGAGTGAAGGAGACCGCCTTCTCCGGCGTCTTCCCGACCGTCGCTGCGCTGCGGGCCGCCGGCGCAGCGGTGGCCGTCCACGACCCGATGTACGACGACGCCGAGCTCGCCGCGCTCGGCTTCGCGCCGTATCACCTCGGAGAGCCGGCCGACGCGGTGATCGTCCAGGCCGACCACGCGGACTACCGCACGATCGGTGCCGACGACGTCCCCGGTGTCCGGGTGATCGTCGACGGCCGACGGATCACCGACCCCCTCCGTTGGGTAGGAGCGACGCACCGGGTCATCGGGCGGGCCGCGCGGTGACCGGAGGCGGTCGGGAGGCCGAGAAGGCCAGACCCAGCGTGGTGATGCTCGTCGGAAACGACGCCGTAAACGACACGCGGGTGCGCAAGGAGGCGCTGGCCGTCGCCGCGCTCGATGCCGACGTGAGCCTGATCGCGCTGTCGACCGCCGGAGGCGTGGTCGAGTCCGGCCTCGGTGACGTACGCATCATCCGCGTGCCGGTTCCGTTCCTCCAGCGCGAGACCCGCACGCTGCTCCTGGCGCACCGCCGGCGGCCGCGCCGCATCATCGGCTACGCGAGCTCCGGGTCGGAGCGGGCCGCGGCGCGAAACGCCACGATCCGCGTGAACGAGATCGAGTACCGCAACCTGGCGTCGGTGCGACGGCTGGGGTGGCGCGGTCGCAGGTTCCTGGTGCGGGCCCGGGCTGCCGGCCAGCGCCGACTTGACCGCCTTCAGCGCGAGGGCTGGCGCGCCGTCGACGGCGTGCGCCACCGCATCGGCTGGTTCGCGCCGTGGCGTCGCCTGCTGCCGGAGGTCGACGACTACGAGCTGGCCTTCGCACAGGTGCTCGACGACCTGCGGCCCGACGTCATCCACGCCCACGACGTGCACATGATCGGCCTGGCGGTGCACTCCGCGAAGCGCACGGGTGCCAAAGTCGTCTACGACGCGCACGAGTACGTCGTCGGGCTCGCTCGCTACGGCGGACGCACCGCGCGCGAGATCGCCGCGTGGGCCGACCTGGAGCGGGAGTTCATCGGCCGCTGCGACCGCGTGATCACCGTCTCGCCACCGCTGGCCGAGGCCCTCCGCCGCGACTACCACCTGAAGGCGCTGCCCGACGTCGTGCTCAACATCGCCGAGCGCGGGCAGCCGATCGACGATGCGCCCGGTATCCGCGAGGTGTGCGGTCTGGGCGCCGACCTGCCGCTGCTGGTGTACAGCGGCGCGGTGCAACAGGCCCGCGGCATCCACACCGCGGTCGACGCGCTGGCCGAGCTGCCCGGCTTCCACCTCGCCGTGGTCTGCGTCCCGTCGACTGCGACGTGGGCGGTCGGCAAGCTGCGCGACCACATCGCCAGGACCGACGTCGGCGACCGGGTGCACCTGCTCGAACCGGTCGCCCCCGACCAGGTTTCAAACTTCCTCGCCTCCGCCGATGTCGGGCTCATCCCGCTGCGCCACTATCCGAGCCACGAGATGGCGCTGACCAACAAGCTTTTCGAGTACCTCCATGCCGGACTGCCGATGGTCGTGAGCGACTGCCGGGCTCAGCGCGACTTCGTCCGGAAGCACGACCTCGGCGCGGTGCACCGCGCCGACGACGCGAAGGACCTCGCCCGCGCGGTCCGCGAGACCCTGGCGCGCCGCGGTGAGCTGCGCCAGCGGCTCGCCGATCCGGAGCTGGTGGCGCGCTACACGTGGGACTCGCAGGTGGACGTCCTGCAAGGCGTCTACCAGGACATGCTCGGCACCGAAGGCCTCGGACCGAGGCGGCTGGTCGTCCGCGGGGTGGCTCAGGTCGAGACCCCGTGGCGCCCGCGCCGCACGGTGGTCGAGGGCAGCCTCGTGATGGGCATCGGTCCGGCCAACTCGGCCGGACAGGCCTGGGAATGGGCGCGCGCGGCAGAGCGCGCGGTCCCGGCGCTGCGCGCCCACGTCGTCGCCGTCGAGAACGGCAAGTACGACTTCCGCAGCGACGAACGGGTGACCGCCGCCACGTTCACGCAGGACGTCAGCTGGCAGAACCGGATCAGCCTCGGTGCGCTGCAGGGCTGGACGCATGCGCTCTTCGAGGCGGGCAGGCCGATCCTGGGCACGCGCAACGGCACCAACTTCGTCGGCGACGCCGACCTCCTCCGG
>JAYTRE010000165.1:0-2931 GCA_043746395.1 Pseudonocardiales bacterium | reverse complement strand
CCCAAGCCCAGATCGAGTCATTGCGCCGGCAACTGCGCACCGCGAGTGAGTCCGTCACCGCGGAGAACCTGGACACCAGGATCCAGGAGCTGCTGGCGGCCGCGACGGCGGACGCGGCCAAGATCCGAACCGACGCCGAGGTGGCCGCCGAGGCAACCCGCAACGCCGCCGCCGACACCGCGGCGCGGACCCGCCACAGCGCGCAGGCGGAGGCGGAGCGGATCGTCACCGAGGCCACCGAGCGACACGCCGCCGCCGACGAGCTGTTTCGGGCCCGGGTCACCGAGGCCGAGCTGTACCGAACCCACGCCGAGGCCGAGCTGGCCGCCAGCATCGCCCAGACCCGGGAGGAGGAGGACCGCCTCACCCGGGAGGCGGAGCTCGAGCGGACCCGGCTCGATGAGGCGGCCCGGGCCGACCGCGCCCACCTGGACGAGCAGGCGGCAGCCGAACGTCAGCGCCTCGAGGTCGAGTCCCTCGCGCGTCGCACCCAGGCCGAGGAGGACTTCAATATCACCTTGCGCACGCGCCGCGCTGCCGAAGCGCAGGCCGCGGGCGAACGGCAGGCGGCCGCCGAGGCGAGCGCCGCCGCGATGATCGAGCAAGCCGCTGCCGAGGTCGCCCGGTCGCGCCGTGACCGGGACCAGATCCAGGTCCAGCTGGCGACGCTGCACGACGCGCTCGGAGCCGTCGTTCGCGCGGCGGCCGATCCGACACTGGCGCCTCCCCCGGGTGCCGGTGACTGAACCGGCGCAGGAGGACGGGCCAGCCGAAAGGCTCAGCGCCTCGACCCGACGTCGCCGCGCCCCGTCGCCTTTCGTGGTCGGCTTCGCGGCCGCCGTGGGAGTCGGGATCGCCTACCTGCTGTTCCGCACGGTGCTGGCGGCCAAGGACATGCTGGTGCTGGTCGGCCTGTCGTTGTTCCTGGCCGCCGGGATGGAGCCGGTGATCCGCTTCGGGCAGCGCCTCGGACTGCGCCGCAGCATGTCTGTCGTAGCGGTGTTCCTGCTCATCGCCGCGGCCTTCACCGGGTTCGGCTTCGCCGTCGTGCCGACCCTGGTCGAGCAGATCACCGGCTTCATTCACAAGCTCCCCGGCTACCTCGACGACCTGCAGCACAACCGGAGCATCGCGAGCCTGGACCGGCGGTTCCACCTGATCGCGAAGGCGCGCACCTACCTCTCGTCGGGCGCTCTGCTGCGCCGGGAGCAGGGCACGATGCTGCAGGCGGGCACGACCGTGGCCACCGCAGTCTTCGCCGGTTTGAGCGTGCTGGTCCTGACCCTGTACTTCATGGCCTACTTCGACGACATCACCGCCTTCGCCTACCGGATGGTGCCGCGTTCCCACCGCGATCGCGCCGCGGAGATCGGCAACAAGATCACCACTCAGGTCGGCGAGTACGTGGCGGGCAACCTGCTCATCGCCTTGGTCGTCGGAGTGGTCACCCTGATCTGGCTGTGGCTGATCGGCGCGCCGTTCCCGATCGGGCTGGCCTTCCTCGTCGCACTCTTCGACGTCGTCCCCATCCTGGGCGCGACGCTCTCGGCCGCCATCGTCTCGATCGTGGTGCTGATCTCCTCCACCGCAGCGGGCATCGCCACGATCATCTTCTTCGTCGTCTACCAGCTTGTCGAGAACCATGTGCTGGTGCCGCGGATCTTTCGCAACCGCGTGCGCATCAACCCCGCGGTGACGATCCTGGGTGCCCTGGCGGGTGCGACGCTGCTCGGGGTGATCGGGTTCCTGCTGGCGATCCCGCTCGTGGCGATGGGCGACCTGATCCTGCGCGAGGTCGTGGTACCTCGCCAGGCCGAGCGGTAGCGCGACGCGGCGGGTCAGTGGCGGGGTGCGGCGCGCCCGCGCAGCACGCCCGGAGCTCGGCGATCGCGGGCCGACCAGCACGCCGAGTGCCAGTGCCGGCGGTCGGCGGCCTCGGCGTCGAGAGCGGCCCAGGTCACGAGATGCGGGCTGCCCGGACGTAGTACCTGGTCGCAGCCCGGGCAGCGGTAGGCCTTGCTCGCACCGGAGCCGGTGACCGACCGCACGACGTACTGCTCGCCGCGCCACTGCTCGTGCCGCTCGCTCGACAGCGGCCCCGCGGCGGGGGCACTGTCATCCGGGCGTCGTCGGTGGTGGCGCGGCACGCCTGCCAGATTAGCTGTAGTCCCGGAAGCCCTGTCCGGTCTTGCGGCCCAGTCGACCGGCGGTGACCAGATGTTCGAGCAGCGGCGCCGGCGCGAAGCCGGGCTCGCGGAACTCGAGGTATAGCTCACGTTCGATGGCAAGAGACACGTCGTTGCCGACCACGTCGAGCAGCTCGAACGGCCCCATCGGCAGCGCGCAGCCGGTCTTCATGGCGGCGTCGATGTCGTCCGCGGTGGCGTAGTGCGCCTCGAGCATCTTCACGGCGTCGTTGAGGTACGGGAACAGCAGCGCGTTGACGATGAACCCGGCGCGGTCACCGCAGGTCACCGGCACCTTGCCCAGGTCGAGGCAGAGCTGGTTCACGGTGGCCACGACGTCGGCGTCGGTGGCGATGGTGTGCACGATCTCGACGAGCTTCATCACCGGGGCCGGGTTGAAGAAGTGCAGCCCGACCACGTCGCCGGCCCGGGAGGTGGCCGCGGCGCACTCCACCACGGGCAGCGAGGAGGTGGTGGTGGCCAGGATCGCCCCGGGCTTGCACACCTCGTCCAGCGTCGCGAAGGTCGAGCGCTTCACCTCGAGGTCCTCGGCGATAGCCTCCACGACGAGGTCCACCGAGCCGAAGTCCTCCAGGGAGGTTGTGGTGGTGATGCGGCCCAGGGCGGCTTCACGGTCGGCCTCGTCGAGCTTGCCGCGGTTGACCGCCTTGTCAAGCGAGCGCCGGACGGCGGCCACGGCCCCCTCGGTCCTGGCCTTGCTGCGACCGCGCACAAGGACGTCGTA
>JAYTRE010000164.1:0-3873 GCA_043746395.1 Pseudonocardiales bacterium | reverse complement strand
GTTGGCGCGCACGGTGGACCCGGACCCCGCTCCGCCCGCGACGTACCAGAACGGCGCGGGCTGCATGCGTTCGCGGGCAGAGTCCTCCAGCGCCGTCGCGTCGGTGGTGAAGCCGGGCGTCGTGGCAGCCATCATGCCCTGCAGGTAGATCTCGCTGGCGTAGGACGAATGGGGTGCGGGCATGCCCGGATTCTGCTCTACCGCCGCACCGGCAGGTAGCCGGATTGGGACTGCCTGGGGTTCAGCGCTTGCGGATCCGCCTAATGATCATGATGGCGAGCACCAGGCCGGCGCCCCCGAGTACGGCCTTGCCTTGGGGCGTGCGTGCCTTGGCGAGGACATCCTGCTTGAGGTCGTTGGCCAGGCGCTTGGGGCTGGTGCGCTCGGCGAGCTGGTCGACGGCGCTCGCCAACGAAACCCGCGCCTGCTCGATGTCGTGCTGGATCTCGTCGGCACTCCGCTCGGCCACGCGCTGCCCCTTTACTGCTGAGTTTGCTCATGAGCCTAGTGCGTCGGCGCGGCAACCGGTCCGCTCGGTAGCGTGGCCCCATGACGAGACTCTCGCCCGGCGATCCCGCTCCCCTGTTCACCCTGCACGACGCGCAGGGCGGGAGCGTTTCGCTGCAGGACTTCCGCGGGCGCAAGGTCATCGTGTACTGCTACCCAGCCGCGATGACACCCGGCTGCACCACGCAGGCCTGCGATTTCCGCGACAACCTGGCCGAGCTGGCCGACGCCGGCTACGCCGTGATCGGCATCTCACCAGATCCGCCGGAGCGGCTGGCCGCCTTCCGCGACCGCGACCTACTGACGTTCTCGCTGCTCTCCGATCCCGATCATGCGACGCTGCGGGCGTATGGCGCCTACGGCGAGAAGTCGAACTACGGCAAGACGGTGACGGGCGTGATCCGCTCGACCTTCGTCCTCGACGAGCACGGCGTCGTCGAACGGGCGATGTACAACGTCAAGGCCACCGGGCACGTGGCCAAGCTGCGCCGCGAACTCGGCAGCTGAGCCCGTCGGGCTCGCAGCCGCGGGGCCGCAGCCGGTTAGGCTCGCAGCCGCGGGGCCGTAGCCCAACGGCAGAGGCAACGGCTTTAGGTGCCGTCCAGTGAGGGTTCGAATCCCTCCGGCCCCACTCACCGGCCCAACCCCCGCGACAGTGTGCAGACGCGCGGGTGTCCCGCGGCGGGTCTGCACACTGTCGGCAGGCAACGCTCGCCGCCGGCCCACTGTCGGCAGGCGACGCTCGCCGCCGGCCCACTGTCGGCAGGCTCGCGTCAGGTGCCGCGACGCGCGCCGGCTCCGGGAACGTCGGCCGCGGGAGCGCAGCGCAGGTCATGGCCCGCGCTGGTCAGGCACTTACCGTCGGTCAGGCGCCATTTCCACCCGTGCATCTGACAGGTGAGCACGCCGGTGACGGTGTCGATGCTGCCGAAGCGGCTCAGGTCGGCCTTGAGGTGCGGGCAACGGCGCTGGATCTCCCAGCCCTGCAGCGTGATCGTCTCGGCGGCTTCGGTGACGTTCTGCTCGGCGAACCAGCCTTCGGCGTAGTTCAGGCGTTCCTCGGACAGGCACTTGAAGAACGTGTACACGAACTCGTTGTACGGGCCGACCCGCTGTGCAGCGAACCGGCAAGAGAGAAACAGCGAGTTGACCCAGTCGATCTCGTGCTCGTGGATCAACTGCTCGAGGTAGGCGCGGCGAGTGCGGAAGCGGTAGCGCACCTTCTCCCCCGCGTAGGCGCGGACCTCGCGCGCGACAAAGTCGAGCAGGATGTCGACGTCGCCGCGTTCGGGGTCCTCAGCAATGAGGCGCACGCCGCCGGCGATGCCGGTGGCCAGGTGGTCGGCCTCCTCGAGCAACGGCGTGAACCACTCGGCGAGCGCGGGGATGATCTCGACCTCCGGGTGTGCCCAGGTGGCCTTCACTGCCTCGACCGCAGGCATCCGGCGCGACTGGTAGGCGCGCAGGTAGGCCGGCTTGTCGCCGAACAACCGCTCGATCTCGGCCTCGGACATCGGGTGCGTCACCGGGCAGTCCGGCGCGGCGAGGTCGGCCGTCGAACCGGGCAGCAACAGCCTGCCCTCGTCATGTCCCTTGGCAGCGAGCCAGTCCAGGAAAACCCGCTGGTCGGGGAAGATGTTGGACTCGTCGCCGAAGATGTCGTTGAAGCCCCACAACTCCTCGTCGAGGAAGCAGGGCGGCCCCGCGGTGGGGAACACGAACCGGGCCCGGCACTCGTCGAGGTAGCGCAGGGTGCGGTCGAACTGCCGCTCCCGCTTGGCCAGGCCAAGCGCCTGCTTGGCCCGCTCCGGCAGCTCGTAGACCATCGGAAACCAGATCGCCCCCGAGAACTGCACAAGGTAGGCATCGATCGGTCCGAGCTCGGTGAACGCATCGAGCTCCGCAGGCCGCGCGTCATTCTGGTTGAGCACCCGGTGCCGCCCGTCGCAAAGCCACAGCGACGAGTCGCCAATCGGTCCGTCCGTCGGCGCGGTCAGCGACTGGATCATCACCTGCAGGCCGTCGATGTCGACCGGCTCGCCGCTGACCGGTTTGACGAACGACGTGAAGCCGAGCTCGCGCAACGCATCCTCGAGTTCGGTCGTCGGGAACGCCGGGAGCAGCACGGTGGCCTTCTTGCTGACGTACCGGCGCAGGTGCTCGGGGTCGAAGTGGTCGTGATGCAGGTGACTGACGAACAGGTAGTCGGCGGCGCCGAGACGGTCCCAGTCCAGCTGGGAGTTGTCCGGGAACGGGAACCAGGAGCCGAAGTAGGCGGGGTTCACCCACGGGTCAGTGAGGACGCTGCCGTGCGCGGTCTCGATCAGCACGCTGGCATGGCCAAGGCCGGTGATGCGCATACCCGGGCGGCTCCCTCTGCAGTCGATCCGACGTCACGGCAACGGTAGCCGCAGCCGTCCGATCCCCACGACGCCGGGCTGGCGGCGAACCGGCACCGCGGAACGCGTCCCCCGCTTCGATGACCGGGGACAGGTGTCAGAATGGGGGCGACCGACGCACCGAATGACGACAGGAGCGCGCCGACGTGGCCCTCGATCCGCACAGCGAGCAGCCCGACCTCAGCTCTCCCCCGGACTACGCAGCCCACCACCCCGAGGAGCAGCCGACCGACTGGGGCTGGCACGGCGAGTGGGGCCGCGGCGGCCGCATCATCGGCTGGGTCGTGACCGTCATCCTCCTGCTGATGATCACCACGACGCACTACAACGGGGCAGGCACCTTCGCCCTGGTCGCGTTCGCGCTGCTTCTGGCGGCGTCGCTGCTCTGGGACGTCCAGCGGCGCAAGAACGCCTGGCGGCAGTAGCCGCCGAGCGCAATCTCGCTCGGCCGTCAGGCGCGCTCGGCCTGCCGGGCCCGCTGCCGATCGCGCTGCTCAACGAACCGCGTGGCCTGCGCGTCCAGGGCGGTCATGAAGTCGGCGAGCTCCTGCCGGGCCTGCTCGCCGGCCGGACCGAGATCCTCGCGGGTGAAGACGTTCCAGAACCGCAGCACCGGCGTCACCACCTCGTCGTGGTGCAGGCGCAGGTCGTAGATTCCGGCCTTGGCCATGATCACCGAGTTGCGCATGAAGCCCGGCATGCCGGCGCCCGGCATCGTGAAGCCGATCACCTCGTCACGGATCGCAGCCATCGTCTCGTCCGGCGCGCGGTCGAACGCGGCGGCGACCAGGTTGCGGTAGAACACCATGTGCAGGTTCTCGTCGGTGGCGATGCGCGCGAGTAGCTGCTCGGCCAGCGGGCAGCCCGTGGCCGCGCCGGTGTTGCGGTGCGAGACCCGGGTGGCCAGTTCCTGGAAGGACACGTAGGCCACCGACTGCAGCATCGTCTTCGCGCCGGAGTCGTAGCC
>JAYTRE010000163.1:0-2821 GCA_043746395.1 Pseudonocardiales bacterium | reverse complement strand
TGCCTGGGCAGCGAGCGCAGGCCGGGGATGAACGGAACGAAGACCAGCGCGCCAGTCAGCACCACCATCACCACCCACACGAGCGCGTCGGCGTTTCCTGACGTGGAGAACGGCTTGACCTGATACCAGAACGTGTACAACCACATCCAGGGTTGGCCGGGATAGTTGCCCGTCTCGTTCATCATGCCCCACTGGTCGCCACCCAGATGATCGGCGCGGGCTTGATCTTCGAGGTAGGCCCCGTCGGCCAGCAACAGCAGTGGTTTGGTCGCGTTGCCGTCATAGAAGGACGTGGTGAGCAGCCCTTCCAGGGAACCGCTGCGGGCCAACGTCAAGAACCTCGCGGCGAGTACCGGAACCGGACCGAAGTCGCCGGCCTTCACCTGGGCGGGGTCACCCCCCGGGGCGGCAGCGAGTGCGTCGCCGTATGCCGTGGCCCAGGTGATCTGCTGGTCGGCACTTGCCCCCCGCCACGACGTCAGGGCGGTGGTCAGTGACGGATCCTGGGCCACGCTGGCCAGCGGGTCGATCACCAGGTCGTTGGCGCTGTTGACGGGGATCTGGACGCCGCCCCACTTCTGGGTCGGCAGCGGGCCGATCTTCTGACCTTCGCTTGCGCGGTTGTACGGCGCCCCGTAGCTGGCGCTGGTGCTGGTGCCGGCCAACTCGGCGGTGGCCGTGGCGACGACGTCGGCCGGGGCCGCCGTTGCCCATGCGGAAAGGGTGATCGCCTTGCGATCAGGTGAGGAAAAGGCGACCGCGAGCAGCACCGTGAGCACTCCGACGACCACGATGGCGACAACAAACTCGCGCACGAGGTCGTACGGGCGCGTGGGGAACAGGTGCGCGTCCGGGGTGTCGTCGCGCCTGCTCCTTGCGGCGCGCGTCACGCGACCGGCCGTTCGTCGGCGTCGAGCTCAGGCTCGCCGGCTGCGGGAGGGGGCATAGCGTCGAATGGCGGGACGACGCCGTGGCGGCGCACGAGAATCACGTGCGCTACCACGAGGAATCCGACGACCAGCGGCAACAACATGACATGCCACAGCAACATCTGGGCCGGATCGAGCACGTTGAAGTACCCGCCTATCCCGACGGCGTTGAGCCCGTCCTTGGCCTGCGTGGAGATCCACTGCGAATCGAAGTTCGACTGCGACAGGTAGCCGGTAAAGGCCGTGCCGATCGACCCGACGAAGGCAACCCCGCCGGTGATCCAGGTCAGGGCCCGCTTGCCGCGCCAGGCGGCCATGAAAAACTTGCCCCACATGTGAATCACCATGAACACGAAGAACAGCTCGACGCTCCACAGATGCAGCGAGTTCATGAAGTGACCGAGCGCGGAGGTGTGCCACCAGTCCGCGCCCTTCACCGTCAGGATCACACCGGAGGCCAGCACAAAAGCCAGCGCTGCGAGCGTGGCGACACCGAATACATAGATCCAGGACCGCACGTACTCGGGTTGCCGATCCGGCAGCCATTGACCGGGCGGTACGGTACGCCCGATCCGGTTGCGCAACCGCACGGTCCAGCTGCGGTTACCGGTGCGCTCAACGGTCGGCATGTGCGGAATCCTCCCTGTCGATTGGGGCGGCGGGGTGGGCGTCATCGGCTGGTTCGGCGTGCCCTTGCGGGAACGGGAGGACCAGGGCCAGGACGAACAACGCCACCATCAGCACGATGATCACGAAGTTGGTCAGCGAGATCTGGATGACGCCCCAATTCAGGAAGTGGGTGTGGCCGGAGAGCAGGCCGGAGGCGGTGCGCCCGGTGTGCAGTCCGGGAACGGCGGCGAGACTGGGCGAGCTCATTGGGGGTCCTTTCGTCGGGCGTGATCACAGCAGATCAGGGCTGGGCCCGATCTCGGCAGGGCCGAACGTCCCGCCGCCACGAGGTTCATGATCTCAGCCCGGCTGCCGCTGATCCACGACCACATCGGCGAGGTGGCGCCGGTTACTCGCCGCTGTCAGCGGCGCCCGCCCAACCCGCAACACGATGTGGGGATTGACCTGCAGCCGCAGGTCCGCGCGCAGCTGAGCGCGCAGCACCGCGATCTCGACGACCTGGGTGAACACGCTGGCGACGAAGCCCGCCTTGGTGATCTCCAGCCAGACTCGTTCGAGTGCCTCCCCGGCCCGGACCCAGGCCTGAGGGTTGTCCAGCTCGGTACCGAGGATGAGCAGGCACTGGTGAGCTGAGGAGTGGGTTTCGGCCGGCAGCCGCCCGACGCCATGGGTGTCGAAGTCCCGGATCGGCACCTCGTCGCCGGCGCTGCCGTCGACATGCGGTACCACGGCGGCTCGCACCCCGTCGAGCCGGCGCGGATCGTCGCCGGTCCAGACCCGCAGTTCGGCGCGGTAGGCGGCATCGGTGAGCTGCTGCACATCAGCTCGCTGGCTCAACCGCGCCAGCTCCTGACGATCATCGGGATCCACTACGGGATGCAGGTGGGCGCCCTCGATGCCGGCAACGCGCACCAGCCGATCGACCAGCTCTTCGGGCACCGGATCGGTCGCGAAACGCCGTCTGTTGGTCTGCCTGCGGGTGATGAACCGATCCAACGCCGCGAGAGCCGGATCGACCGCATAGCCGGTGTCGAGCTCGACGCGGGCGATGACGTCCGCGTCTTCGGGATCGGGAAGCCGGACCACGCTGTGCGGACATCCTGACGCCGCCAGCGACACCCGGGCATTGAGCAGGGCACAGCCGAGGCTCAAGTGCAGCTGCCGTCCCGTCGGATCGAGCACCGCGAGCTGCCGGCTCCGATCCGCTGTGATGTCCAGCGCCGCCCGGCGCAGGAGAAAGCGCCACGGCTGGGTGTTGTGCA
>JAYTRE010000162.1:0-16220 GCA_043746395.1 Pseudonocardiales bacterium | reverse complement strand
CAGCACGAACTGAGCGCGGCCCCGGTCATCGAGGCTGACGGCGCTGGCGCGCACCTCGGCGCTGGCGGCCTCGCCGAAGGTTACGGCGCGGGCTTCGGTCCGGGTCGCCATGGCGAGCGTGCGTGGATCGTCGGCGTTGAGGACGGCGACGCCGCCCCCCGCTGCCGGCGGCAGGGCGTCGACGAGCTCGGCCTTGGCCCGCGCGATGACCTCCCGGCTGCCGAACTCGCCAAGGTGGGCGCTGCCGACGTTGAGCACCACCCCGATCCGCGGTGGGGCGATGCGGGCGAGGTGCCGAATGTGGCCGACGTTGCGCGCCCCCAGCTCGAGTACGAGAAAGCGGGTCGCGGCGTCGGCGCGCAGCACCGTGTGCGGGTGGCCGAGTTCGTTGTTGAACGAGCCGGCGGGCGCGACCACGGGACCCAGGCGCGACAGCAGGGCCACCACCAGGTCCTTTGTCGACGTCTTGCCCGAAGATCCGGTGATGCCGACCACGAGGGTGTCGGGCAACCGGCGGGCCACGGCCCCGGCCAGTGCCGTGAGCGCGGCCAGCACGTCGTCGACCTCGATGCGCGGACCAGTGCCGGGTGCGCTGACCAGCGACGCGACAGCCCCGTTCGCCACCGCCGCGCCGACATAGTCGTGGCCGTCGGCGTGCTCGCCGCGAAACGCCGCGAACAGCCCGCCGGGGGTGACGGCCCGCGAGTCGAACTCGACGGGTCCGCTCACGACAGCATCGGGGTCGGCGTCGCGAAGGCGCCCGCCGACGATCGCGGCGACCTCGGCCAGCGGCATGGCGATCATCGGGGCACCACCTGCAGGGCGGCCCGTAACACGGCCCGGTCGTCGAAGGGATGAATGACGCCGGCGATCTCCTGGCCGGGTTCGTGTCCCTTGCCCGCGACGAGGACAGTGTCGCCCGGCCGCGCCGCCGCGACCGCCGCGGCGATCGCCTCAGC
Source organism: Pseudonocardiales bacterium (assembly GCA_043746395.1). Taxonomy (GTDB): domain Bacteria; phylum Actinomycetota; class Actinomycetes; order Mycobacteriales; family Jatrophihabitantaceae; genus JAYTRE01. The sequence continues at coordinate 15,261 of JAYTRE010000162.1, read as the reverse complement.
CCGATCGCTGATCTCGCGTACCTCGCCCCGCTCCCCGGCGGCAACCGACTGCGCGCCGGCGAGCATGGCACGCCGAATGGCCGCGGGATCCTCCGAGCGGGGGTTGTCGTCGGTGACCACGAGCAGCTGCGCGCCCCGCGCGGCGATCTCCCCCATCACCGGCCGTTTGGCGCGGTCCCGGTCTCCCCCGCACCCCAGCACGACGATCAGCTTGCCGCGGGTCAGTGACCGCAGCGCGCGAAGCGCGCCGTCAACGGCCGCGGGCTTGTGGCTGTAGTCGACGATGGCCAGGAAGTCCTGCCCGGCATCGATGCGCTCCATCCGGCCGGGTACCGACGCCGCCGCCACGGCCGGGGCCGAGACCTCGACCGGCACGCCGGCCGCGTCGAGAATCGCCAGTGCCAGCAGGGCATTCGCGACGTTGTAGTCGCCCAGCACGCCACAGCCAGCCGCGACGTCCACACCGGGCCCCAGGACCCGGAAGCTCGTGCCACCGTCGGCTGCGGTGGTGATGTCGTGCGCCTGCCAGCTGGCCCGTACGGCACCTGTCGTGCTCACCGTGACGGTGTCAGCGCCGGCCACCGCGGCCATCCGCCGGCCCCACTCGTCGTCCACGACCACGATGGCGATCTTGGCGCGGCCGTCGAACAGGCGGGCCTTCGCGGCGAAGTAGTCGTCCATGTCGGCGTGGAAGTCGAGGTGATCCTGGGAGAGGTTGGTGAAGGCGGCAACGGCAAACTCGATGCCATCGGCACGCCCCATCGCCAACGCGTGACTGGACACCTCCATCGCGACCGCCTGCGAACCGCGCTCTCGCATGACCGCGAGCAGCGCCTGGACGTCCGGCGCCTCGGGGGTGGTGAAGCCTGTGCTGACCACGTCGTCGTCGATGAGTGTCGCGACGGTCCCGATCAGGCCGCAGGACAGGCCGGCCGCCCGCAGACCCGCCCGGACCAGGAAGGTGGTTGTCGTCTTGCCGCTGGTGCCGGTCACCCCGAGCACCGCCAACTCGCGGCTCGGCGTGCCGTACACCGCCGACGCGACCGGGCCGAGGGCGGCACGGACGTCGTCGACGACAAGTAGCGCCAGCCCGGGCGGCACGAAGCCGGACCCGGCCGCGTCGGTGAGCACCGCGGCGGCGCCTGCCGTGCCCGCGAGCGCCGCAAAACTCGCGCCATGCACCGTGCTCCCGGGCACGCCCGCGAACAGGTCACCGGAGCGCACGGCCGCGCTGGAGGCCGTCACCCCCGTGACGTCGGCGTCCGAGCCGACGATCCGGCCGCCGCAGAGCCGGACCAGCGTGCTCACCGCCACGGGCGCGACGCCCGCCGGGCGAGGGACCCCGGCGGCGCGGTTCGCGGCAGGAGGCACGTCAGCAGACGGTACTGGGTGAGTCGATCCGGGTGACTGCGTCGCAGATCTGCAACGGGACATGCCGGGACAGCGACCCGGTCGGGGCGATGCGGGCGTGCTGCAGCTCGAAGGTGGCGATCTGGTGGAACAGCGGGGCCGCGACGTCGCCGCCCTCCACGCCGTGCGCGGGGTTGTCGACCATGATCGCGACGACGAACTGGGGGTTGTCGGCGGGCGCGATGCCGGCGAAGGTGTCCCAGTTCATCCAGCTGGAGTAGCGACCGCCGTGCGCCGGATCGGGCTGCTGGGCGGTACCGGTCTTGCCGGCGATGCGGTAGCCGGGGATCGCGGCCTTGACCCCGGTCCCGCCGGGCAGCGTGACCGACTCGAGCATTGTCCGCACGGTCCGGGCGGTCTGCGCGCTCACGACGTCGATCCCGGCCGGCTGTGCCGTCGGGATCACCGAACCGTCGGCCAAGGTCAATGCCTTCACGATGCGCGGCGGCACCCGGACGCCGTCATTCGCGATCGTCTGGTAGATCGACGCGAGCTGCAGGATGGTCATGCTCTGGCCCTGCCCGAACGGGAGGTTAGCGAAGGTCGAAGCCGACCATTGGGACAGCGGGGGCAGGTAGCCGCTGCTCTCACCCGGCAGCTCGATGCCGGTTGCCTGCCCGACCCCGAACTTCTTCTCGTAGCTGTCCCAGAGGGCTGGCCCCAGCTTCTGCGCGATCTCCAGGGTTCCCACGTTGGACGACTCGGCGAGCACGCCGGTCGCGGTGAACTTCTCCACCGGGTGCCACCACGCGTCGCTGACGGTGACGCCGCCCATCACGATGCTGTAGGGGACGTTCAGCACCGTGGTGGGTGTGATCTTGCGTTCCTGGATGGCCGCCGAGAAGGTGATCGCCTTCTGCACCGATCCCGGCTCGAAGGCCGACATCACCGGCGGGTCGATCGGCACGTTCGGGTTGATCGTGTTGGGGTTGCTCGCGTCGAAGGTGCCCGAGGACGCCAGCGCGAGCACCTGGCCGGTGTGCGCCGACAGGACGGCGAGCTCGGCATCCTTGGCTCCCGATGCCCGCACTGCCTCGTCCAGGTATTGCTGCGCGATGAATTGCAGGTTCTGGTCGATGGTCAGGGTGATCTGCGCGCCATTGCGTGCGGCGTCGCGTACCGTGCGGCTGCTCGGGTTCACGTTGCCGAGGTTGTCGACGGTGTAGGTCATGCTGCCGTCCTTGCCGCTGAGCAGGCTGTTGAACTGGTACTCGATGCCCGCCGCGCCGGTGCCGTCGGAGTGCACGGTGCCGATGATGTTGGCCGCTGTCGTGTGTCCCGGGTACTGCCGCTGGGTCGTGGCCTGGGAGTAGATGCCGACCAGGCCGAGGTTGGACACCTGCTGCGCGGCGGCCGGCGCGAGCGCGGTAGCCAGCACCGCGTACTGGCCGGGCGTGGACAGCACCTGCACCACCGCGGCTGGGGCGAGGCCCACGAGCGGTGCCAGCTTGGCCGCGTACTGCTGGCGCTGCGCCGCGGGGATCTGCGCCGGGTCGACGGTGATGTCCTGGGCGTCTGAGGTATAGGCGAGCACGGTGCCGAAGCGGTCGACGATCTCGCCGCGCAGCGCGTGCAGCGCGATGGTGTCGACCCGCTGGGCGGCGGCCGCGTCGGCGTAGTTGTTGTGGTTGAGGCCCTGCAGCTGAACCAGCCGCCCGCTGATGACGAGCAGCAGGGTGCAGACCGCCGCGAAGCCGTAGCGCAACCGTCCGTGCAGCCTGCCCAGCCGCAGTGCCCGTGAGCGCCGCGGGCTCCGGCGGCGCGCGGGGGGGCGGCCCGGCGCCGGCCGGGGAAGACCTCGCTGCGGAACGGGTCCGCGTCGCGGGCCTGCCGGCTGTCCCAGTGTGCGCCGGTCGGTCATCGCGGTCCCCCAGGAAGTGTGGTGGTCGTGGTGGCAGTGCTGGTCGGTGCGGGCGCCGGGCTGGGCCGGGTGGAGCTGGACACCGGCTGGCGCGCCGCCGTGGGCGCCCCGGTGCTCGTCGGCGCCCCGGCGGTCGTCGGCCGAACGGGTTTCGGTGCCGGCTTGGTGGGCTTCGGCGTCGTCGCCGCCACCTTGGTCCCGGGTGCGGTGGCCAGCGGCATGGTGGGCGGCGGCGGCACGTAGACGGCTGGGGCGGGGTTGCCCAGTACCCGCACCCGGCCGTCGGCGCCGATGACGAGGAAGGCGGGGTTGGTCGCTGGCACCATGCCCAGCTGTGCCGCCGCGGCGGCCAGTGCCCCGGGGGCGGAGGCGGCGGCGACCTCGTTCTGCAGTTGCTGCACCTGCAGCGCCGCCGTGGCATCCCGCAGCGCGAGGTCGTGGCGGTGCAGCTCGTTGGCCGCCGACGCCGTGTTGAGGGCAAGCAGGGCGCACATGCCGCCCACGATCAGGGCGACCACGACCAGCGCGAACGGCACCCGCGGCGCACGCTGCGCCGCTCGCTCGGGGCTCGTCGCGCGAGCCCGCCCGTCCTCCGGCGCCCGGCTCACGCGGAGCGCCTGATGCGCTCAGCGGCACGCAGCCGGACGGAGGCGGCGCGGGGGTTGGCGACGATCTCGGCCTCGGTCGCGGATTCGCCGCGGCTGATCAGCCGCAGTTGCGGGCCGGCGTCGGCCAGGGGCACCGGCAACCCCGGCGGAGTGCGGTCCGTACTGAGGGCGGCGAGGCTGCGCTTGACGATGCGGTCCTCCAGCGACTGGTAGGACAGCACGACGATCCGGCCCCCCACCCGCAGCGCGCCCATCGCGGCCGGCACCGCAGACCGCAGCGAATCCAGCTCGCCGTTGACCTCGATGCGCAGTGCCTGGAAGGTGCGCTTGGCCGGGTGCCCGCCGTGGCGGCGCGTCGCCGCCGGGATCGCCGAGCGGACGAGCTCGGCCAGCTCGGCAGTCGAGCTCAGCGGCGCGCGGGCGCGGGCCCGGGCAATCGCCTGGGCGATGCGCAGGGCGAAGCGTTCCTCGCCGTACTGGCGCAACACCCGGGCCAGCTCGGCCACCGGGTAGGTGTTGACGACCTCGCCGGCGGTGATGCCGCGCGAGGCGTCCATGCGCATATCCAGCGGCGCAGGCCGCGCGTAGGAGAAGCCGCGTGCGATGACGTCGAGCTGCAGCGAGGAGACGCCGAGGTCGAACAGCACCCCGTCCACCCCGTCGTAGCCCAGCTCGGCGAGCACCGCCGGCATCCGGTCATAGACCGCGTGCACGAGGTGCAGGCGCGGGCCGAAGCGGGCCAGGCGCATCCGGGTGCGGTCCAGCGCGACGGGGTCACGGTCGAGCCCGACCAGTACGAGCTGGGGGTGGGCGCTCAGCAACGCTTCGGAGTGCCCACCGAGCCCGAGGGTCGCGTCGACGACGACGGCCGGGTGATCCGCCAGAGCCGGTGCGAGCAGCGCCAGCACTCGCTCGAGCAGGACGGGGACGTGCCCGGCGGACGACGCGGTGGCCGGCGGCTGGTCGTCCATCGTGGCGGCGTCCTCACTGTCGCGGGTTGCGGGTTGCGGGGTCGGGTGCTGGAACAGGGGCGGCGGCAGCCGCAGGGGTGGGGAGCGGTGGGGAGCGACGTTCGCCCTGGTCCCCGCCCGTCCCGCCTGACACCGGGGAAGGTGAGTCAGGAGGTGGACGGGAGGAGGCCGGAACCGAGCGTCGAGCGCCTAGAGCAGGCCGGGCAGCACCTCCTCGGCCACGTCGGCGAAGGCCTGCTCGGTGCCGTCGAGGTAGGACTGCCACGCGCCTGCGTCCCAGACTTCGATGCGGCTGTTCGCGCCGATCACGACACAGTCCTTGCTCAGGCCGGCGTAGACCCGCAGCGGGGCCGGCACGGTGATCCGGCCCTGCCCGTCGGGCGTCTCGTTCGAGGCGCTGGCGAACAGCACGCGGCCGTAGTCGCGGACCCGCCGGTCGGTCACCGGCGCGTTGCGCAGCGCCTCGGTGAAGCGGCTGAACTCGGTGGTGGGGAATACGAACAGGCAGCGGTCCTGGCCCTTGCAGATCACTAAGCCACCCTCCAGTTCGGATCGGAACCGCGCCGGCAGGGCCAGCCGGCCCTTGTCGTCCAGCCGTGGGGTGTGCGTGCCCATGAACACCACGCCACCTCCGGTCCCCCCAGGCTCCCCACCTGTCCCCACCGTACCCCACTTCGCACCACGGTCAAGGTGAATCGCGGGTGCTGCTGTGGCGCGTCGGGGAACAATCGGCTGGTACCCATCCGGGCCGCGCGTCGGTGATACTCGACAGCGACAAGACGCCTCGCGCCGTGCGGCGCGCGAGCGGGGAGGACAGCACGTGGACCTCGACCAGACGACGGGCGTCGGCCCGCCCGCCGCGCCGGTCGCCGCCCAGCAGGGCGCCCGGGCCGCGGTCGCTGCCGTGCGCGAGGCCGGGGCCCGCATCGGCGCCAACATCGAGCAGGTCATCGCCGGCAAGCCCGGCGCAGTGCGGCTCGGGCTCACCGTCCTGCTCGCCGAGGGCCACCTGCTGATCGAGGACGTCCCAGGGGTCGGCAAGACCAAGTTCGCCAAGGCGCTGGCCCGCTCCATCGACTGTTCGGTCCGCCGCGTGCAGTTCACCCCGGACCTGCTGCCCAGCGACATCACCGGCGTGAGCGTCTACAACGCCGAGGACCGCGACTTCGAGTTCAAGCCCGGACCGGTGTTTGCGAACATCGTCGTCGGCGATGAGATCAACCGGGCCTCCCCCAAGACACAGGCCGCCCTGCTGGAGTGCATGGAGGAGCGCCAGGTCACCGTCGACGGAACGACCTATGCCCTCGAGGCGCCGTTCCTTGTGCTCGCGACGCAGAACCCGATCGACATGGAGGGCACCTACCCGCTGCCCGAGGCGCAGCGCGACCGGTTCACGGCGCGGATCTCGATGGGCTACCCCGATCGCCACGCCGAGATCGCGATGCTCGGCGACCACGCGGCGGCGGACCCGCTCGACTCGCTGCGCCCGGTCTCGGACGCCACGCAGGTGCGCGCGCTGATCAGCGCCGTGCGCGCCGTCCACGTCTCGGAGGCGATCAAGGCCTACGCCGTCGACCTCGCCGAGGCGACCCGCCGAGCCCCCGAGATCCGGCTCGGCGCCTCCCCCCGGGCCACGCTGCAGCTGCTGCGCGCGGCCAAGGCGTGGGCCGCTCTCGAGGGTCGCGAGTACGTCATCCCCGATGATCTGCAGTACCTGCTGGCCAACGTGCTGGCGCATCGCCTGCTGCTGACTGCCGAGGCGCACATCAGTGGCCGCAGCGCCGCAGATCTGCTCGGCCGGATCGTGCAGTCGACCCCCATCCCGGGCGCCGCCATGGCGTCCGCACCCGGCGTGCGCTGAGCCCCCATGCCGGGCGTGCGAGCGGGGTTCACCACGCGGGCCAGCTGCCTGATCGCGGCGGGTGCGACCGCGCTGCTGTGCGGCCTGCTGCTCGGTGAGATCGACCTCGTCCGCGCCGGCGTGCTCGCCATCGCCGTGCCGCTGGTCTCCGCGTTGGTCGTGTACCGCTCCCGGGTACGGATCGCCAACCGCCGCAGCGCCGACCCGGTGCGCGCCACAGTCGGCGATGCGGTCGGCATCCACCTGACGATCACGAACCGCTCACTGCTGCCTACCGGCACCCTGATGCTCGAAGACCAGCTCCCCGACCAGCTCACCGGGCAGGCCCGGTTCGTGCTGGACGGCCTGACCGGACGCGAGGCGCGCACCGTCTCCTACCGGATGCCGGCGCTGCCCCGCGGTCGCTACCGGGCGGGTCCCCTGCGGATCCGGCTGACCGACCCGTTCCACATGATCGATGTGACCCGGTCGTTCACGGCCACCACCGAGTTCCTCGTCGCGCCGATCGTCGACCCGCTGCCGGCGGGCGAACCACCCCGCTCCTACGACATCGGCGACAACGCGGGCAGCCACTCGATCGGCATGCACGGCGCCGACGACGCCTCGACCCGCGAGTACCGCAACGGCGACGACCTGCGCAAGATCCACTGGCGGTCGTCGGCCCGCACCGGAGCGCTGATGGTGCGCCAGGAGGAACGACCCTGGCAGGGGCAGAGCACGCTGCTGCTGGACCTGCGGGCCGGCGCGCACACCACGGGCCGGTCCCGCGCGGCCAGCGACGAAACTCCCGTCGACCCCCGGCAGCGCAGCAGCCTCGAGTGGGCCGTCAGCGCGGCCGCCAGCATCGGTACCCACCTGCTGCTGGCCGGTCGCGATCTCGGCCTGCTCTGCGACCTCGGCGAGCCCGAGCGCACCCGGCCCGGCACCCCGACCCGTCTCACCGACTATCTCGCCGGCGTGCGCACCACCGCCCGCCCGGATCTCGCACCCGTGGCCGGCCTGGTCCGCACCGCGGCCCGGGATTCCGCCCTGGTCGCCGTCCTTGGCCAGCTCGACCCCACCAGCCTGCGCATCCTCGCCGACGCGCACCCCCGGGGATCGTCGGTCCCCGCGTTCGCGCTGCTGCTCGATGTCACCAGCTGGACCGACGACGTGCCTGCCAGTGCGGTCACGGCGCCTTGCGCAGCGACGGCCCGCGCGCTCCGGGCGGCGGGCTGGCGCGTCGTCGTGGTGCGTAGCGGGGATCCGACCGCCGCGGCCTGGCAGCTGTTGCTCCGGTCCGGTGCCGGCGGGGCACGCTTGCAGGGAGTCGGGCGATGACGGCCCCGGCTCACCGGCGCGATCCCCACACGGGCTCGGCGGTGCAGTCCGGGTCGCGGCGCTCGCTGCAGGCATTGCTGGCCGCCGGACTCGGCATCCTGCCGCTGTGCCAGATGTTCACCGACCTCGGTTGGCTGGTCGACGCCTGGATCACGATGGCCATCGTGATCGGCCCGGCGGCCCTGCTGCGGCTGCGGTGGCGCCCGAACACCCTGCAGGTCTGGCTGGGGCTGCTGCTCGCGACCGGGTGGATCACCGCCCGGTTCCTGCGCAGCCACGCGGTTGCGGGCGTGCTGCCCGGTCCCGGGGCGTGGCGCGACGCGTCCGGGCTGATGCAACAGCTGCACGACACCGTCGCCAACGGGGTGGCCCCGGTGCACACCACGACCGCGATCCGCTTCACGCTCTGCGCCCTGCTGGCTCTGCTGGCCGCCCTGGTGGACCTCGTGGCCGTCGTCGGGCGGCACGGCGCACTGGCCGGCGTCCCGCTGCTGCTCGTCTACACCGTGTCGGGGGCCGTGCCGCGGCAGCCGGTGACGTGGGTACTGTTCACCGCCGCCGCCGCCGGCTTCCTGCTGCTGCTCGGGCTCGACGCCAACGACGACCTGCGCACCTGGGGCCGGCTGGTGCCGCGCGCCGGGGTCAGCCGACCAGTCACCTCGCTCGCCGTGTCCGGCCAGCGCATCGCTGTCATCGCCGTGGTCGCCGCGCTCGTGCTGCCGCTGCTGGCCCCGTCCCGACCGACGAACGTCATCGCCGACGCGCTGCACACCAACTCCGGCTCCGGTGCGGGCAACGGCGACTTCGGCGCCGACGGCGTCCAGCTCGATCCGTTCGCCGCGCTGCGGGGTGATCTGGTCGCCACCAAACCCGTCAACCTGTTCACCGTCACCCTCGACAGCCCGCCGGCCCGGCAGCCGTTCTACCTGCGCGCCAACGTGCTGACCAGCTATACCGACGCCGGCTGGAGCACCGACGGGCACGGCGAAACGATCGCGCTGGGCAGCAACGACTACCCCACGCTGCCCGGGACTGCCGGCAGCGGGGCCAGTACCGACTTCACCGCCCGCTTCCGGATCTCGGGCCTCGGCGGCAACCCGCCGGTGTTCGGCCTGCCGACAGACATCTCCGGACTTCCCGCGACGGCCGGGTGGAGCCCGCAGGACCAGATCTTGCTGGGCATGCGGGTGCGCGACGGCGTCGAGTACACCGAGCAGGTGCAGCAACCCAGCCCGACGACGGCCGAACTCGACGCCGTCGGACCCACAGACCTCAGCGGGCTGCAACCCTGGCTGCAACTGCCGTCGTCGATGCCCTCGATGGTGACGGCGCTGGTGTCGCGGCTGGTCGGCAACGACGCCAACCCCTACCTGCGGACGATGGACATCTACCGCTACCTCACCGATCCGGCGCGGGGTTTCACCTACAGCCTGCGCACCAAGGCCGGCGACTCCGGCAGCGATCTGGTCGACTTCCTCACCAACAAGGCCGGCTACTGCCAGCAGTACGCGGCGGCGATGGGGATCATGCTGCGCCTCGCCGGCGTGCCGGCGCGCGTCGTGCTCGGCTACACCCACCCCGTGCCAGACGGCGCCAGGACTTTCACCGTCACCACCAACAACGCCCACGCCTGGGTGGAGGCGTACTTCGCCGGCCTGGGCTGGGTGCCGTTCGACCCGACCCCGCTGGCCGGTATCGACGGCGGGCTGCAGAGCACGCTGCCCTACGCCCCGCGCCAGGTGCCCGTTGCGCCGGTCAACCAGAACACCTCCGATCCGCTGCGGCCGAATCCGAAGGCCACCCAGGCGAGCGGCCCGGCCGCCCAGGGTCAGACCCACCCCACCGGCGCGGCGCGCGGAGCGGCCGCCCTGCCCCTGCTGGGCATCGTCGCAGCCGTTCTGGTCGTGCTCGCCGTGCTGCTGCTACCCGCCGGGGTCCGGTGGACCCGCCGGCGCCGGCGCTTGAACGCCGCCCGCGCCGGGGATCCTGATCCGTTGTGGGCCGAGCTGTCTGCCACAGCCGTCGACCTGGGTTACGTGTGGTCCGCCGCCCGCAGCCCGCGCCAGGTGGTGGGCTGGCTGGGCCGGCACGCCACGGCGGACGCGTCGCTGGCGTGCCTGGCCGCAGCGGTCGAGTCCGCCCGCTACGCGCCGGAGGGAACCACACCCGGCGCCCGAGAGCTGACCCACCAGCTGCAGAGCGTCGAGGCGCAGCTGCGTGCCGGCCGGAGCACCGGCACCCGCGTTCGTTCGCGGCTGCTGCCGGCGTCGCTGGGGTGGCGGTGGCTTCGGGCTGTGCAGTCGCGACGGCGCTGAGCAGCGCGTCGCTGAATGGGCACGCGGGCGGTGCGTCAGTTCTCGTCGAAGCGCCGGCGGACCCGGTCTTCCATGCGGGTCCGCAGCCCCGCGGGCCGGACCGGTTTGCCTCGTTGCGGGTTGGTCGCCGCCGCGATCGGGGTGCGGGTGCGCACGACCTGGGCGGCGAAGGCCGAAGAGGCGACCACCAGGACGAAGCCGGCCACACTCAGCACGATCAGGTTCGTGACCAGGCCGCCGAGCACCATGGCCAGGCCGGCCACGACACCCAGCCCTGCGAGGATGAGGGCGCGACGGGCATGGAACCGGACGCGGGTGGAGCGCGCGGAAGCGCCGAACTTCGGGTCATCGGCGTACAGCGCCTGCTCGATCTGGTCGAGGAGCCTCTGCTCGTGCTCGGAGAGCGGCACGGGTGCCCTCCTTCGTCGCCTGCACCGGTCTGTCGAAGCCGGTGTCTCGCCAATGTACAATCCTGCCGCTGCAGACGTTGGCGTGGGTATCCGCTGCGATTGCCACACCTGCGTCTAGTTCGAGCATACGAGCCGATTCAGCGGATCGAAAGTTGCAGGCGAAAGAACTGCTCAACCGGTACCGGGCGTCCGGCGCGAACCGCGCCGCGACGGCAGCAGGGTGCCGTAGCCGACGGCCTGGGAACCGAACTTCGCGCGGGCCGCGTCCAGCGTGTGATCGGTCCGGCCGGGCGCAGCCGGGGCGCGTCGCTGCGAGGCGCCCCGGCTGGGCAGTGCCGAGTCGAGGGTGAGCTGCTCGGCGACCTGCCCCGTGGCACGGAGGTTCTCGCACTTCACGCCCACCAGCCGGATTCGCGGCCGGTCGAGGCGCAGGCCGCGGTACAACTCCACGGCGGCGTCGAAGATCGCCGCCGAGGCGTCAGTCCAGCTCGGCAGGGTGTGCACCCGGGTGACGGTGTGAAAGTCGGCGAACCGAATCTTGATACCAACCGTCCGGGCGACGAGGCCGCGCTCCCGCACCCGGCCGGCGACGTCGCCGGCGAGCCGCAGCAGTTCGCGGCGGACCTCGGCCTCCTCGGTGAGATCGGTGTCGGTGGTGTGATCGGAGCTGATCGACTTCTCGGCCTCGTGGGTCTGGATCGGGCGGGCGTCGATGCCGTGGGCCAGCGCGTGCAGCTGCTCCGAGGCGGCGGACCCCACCGCACGGCGCAGCGTGTCGAGGGGGGTCGCGGCGAGGTCGGCGATGGTGCGCACGCCGAGGCGGTGCAGCGGCTCGGCGGTCTTGGCGCCCACCCCCCAGAGCACGGTTACCGGCAGCGGCCGCAGGAAGTCCAGCGTCCCGGCGGCGGGCACCACCATCAGCCCGTCGGGTTTGCACCGGGCCGAGGCGAGCTTGGCCACGAACTTGGTCGACGCGACGCCGACCGAACAGCAGAGTGCCAGCTCGCCGGCCACGCGGGCGCGGATCTGCTGCCCGATGGCCGCCGGACGCCCGAAGAGCCGGACCGCTCCCGCGACGTCGAGGAAGGCCTCGTCGAGCGAGAGCGGCTCGACCAGCGGGGTGACGTCGCGCAGGATCGCCAGCACGGCCGCCGATGCCTCGGTGTAGGCGGCGCGATCGGGCGGCACGACAACGGCCCGCGGGCACAGCCGCAGCGCCCGGCTCATCGGCATCGCGCTGCGGATGCCGTAGCGGCGTGCCTCGTAGGAGGCTGCCGCGACGACACCGCGCTGGCCGCCGCCGACGACGACGGGCTGACCGCGCAGTTCCGGGCGGCGCCGGATCTCGACGCTGGCGAAGAAGGCGTCCATGTCGACGTGCAGCACGGTGCACCCGGCGTCGTCGCCGTCGAAGTGCCCGGCCGTGCGGGGCATGTCGGCGCTGCGCCCCACGGCTAGCGCCGGGCCAGCACGTGGACCCGGCTGGCGATGTCGGCGAACGGCGGGCGCACGGCCGCCTCGAACTCCAGCTCGGCCAGGGCGGCCCGGGCCCCAGGAACGTCGAGGGACGCGCCGGGCACCAGCTCGGAGAAGACCCCGACGCCGTGGACCTGTTCGACGTGCAGACCGTGGCTGCGACACAGCGCCTGCACGCCGGCCGGCCCGGGGCGGGGCAGTGCGGTGTCGAGGCCGCGGAGCTCGGCCAGGGCGCCCGCGACATCGCCGGACAGGGCGCGCGCCAGCACAGCCGCGACCGGGTTGCCGATGAGGACGCTGAGCAGGCCGCCTGTGCGCACGGTGCCGGCGATGGCAGCGAAGGTGGCACCGAGCTCGTCGACGGACTCCAGGATGCCGTGCGCCAGCACCAGGTCGAAGCTCGCTGGCGCGACGATGCCGGCCAGAGTCTCGACGTCGCCCTGCACTGCGCGCACCAGCGCACCCACGCCGGACTCGGCGGCGCGGCGGCGCAGCGTGGCAAGGGCGTCGGCGCTGATGTCCACCACCGTCACCTCGGCGCCGGTCTCGGCAAGCGGGACGGCGAAGCTGCCGCTGCCGCCGCCGCAGTCCAGCACGGCGGGCCGCCGGCCGGCCACGGTGACTGTGCTCAGTGCGCCGGCGAGCACTTGCCACACCAGCCCGTGGCGACCCGGACCGGCGCGTTCGCGACGCGAGTCGACCTGCACGTCTGGAACCCTAGCCGCGTCGACGGACAACGGCCTCGCCTGCGCCCCAGGTGTCCAGCGACGTGCCGCGCCGGCCCGAGCATGCGACGCGACGCGCCTGCCCAGTCAACTGGCCAGCGGAGTGGCGAGCATGCCCAGCGAGGACTCCACCAGGCCGAGGAACTCACCGGCGGCGCGCAACTGATCGTCGGCGTCGCGAGCTGACACCGCGCTAAGCGCTCCCGCCTCGACCGCCGCCCTGGCCGCAGCGCCAGCAGCGAAGTAGGCAGCCCAGCCGCCCAGCTCAGGCGCGACGGCCTCGAGCAGTACCCAGGCGCTGATTAGCCGGCGGCGGCCGGCAGCCGGTCGCCCGCGCTCGGCGAACACCGCGGCCGCCGCTCGCAGCGCCGCCAGATGGGCCAGCCGGAAGCGCTCCGCAGCCTCCCGGGCCGCCGCGGCTTCGCCGAGCACGAGACGGGCTTGGGCGGCCAGCCCGGGCGCGTGCAGCCCGCTCGTCCGCCGCGCTGGCCCCCCCGCGCCGGTGCTGATCCGGTGCCGATCGGTGTTCACGGCCTCACCTCCGATATCGAATGTCTGTTCGAAGACTAGCACGGGGATCCGACAGCTACTGGGCAAGGGCAGGCGGGGACCCGGCGGGTCAGTCCAGGACGCCGACGACCTCCCCGATGACGACGACCGAGGGCGCGCCGAGGGCGCTGGCGGCCACGGCGGCGGCCAGCCGGTCCAGCGGGGCGCGCACCACGCGCTGGTCGGGCAGGGTCGCGCGGTGCACCACTGCGGCCGGCGTCGCGGCCGGACGCCCATGTTTGATCAACTCGGCGGTGATGAAGTCGAGCCGGTCCATCGACATGAGCAGCACGAGGGTGGACGCCCCCGCCGCCAGTCCCGGCCAGTCGATGCCCGAGTCGGTGGGCCGGCCCGGATCGAGGTGGCCGGAAACCACGGTGAAGTCGGCGGCCACCCCGCGGTGCGTCAGCGGGATGTTGGCGGCAGCCGGTCCGGCCAGGGCCGAGCTGATGCCGGGCACCACGCTGACTTGCACACCCGCCGCGACGCAGGCCAGCCACTCCTCTGCCCCCCGGCCGAAGACGAACGGGTCACCGCCCTTTAGCCGCACGACGCGCCGGCCCGCCCGGGCGCGGTCGACCAGCACGGCGTTGATCTCGTCCTGGGTGAGGTTGTGCCGGTGCGCGGACTTGCCGCAGTCGATCACCTCGACGGAGTCGGGCAGGTCGTCCAGCAGCGCCCGAGGCGCCAGCCGGTCGACGACGAGGACGTCGGCTGCGGCGACCAGCCGCCGCCCCCGCACCGTGATCAGCTCCGGATCGCCGGGGCCCCCGCCGACAAGTGCGACCGACCCGCCCGAGGTGGCCGGCCGCGCCGGACGCCCGGGCAGCTCCCCCAGGTCGAGGGCCACCGAGATCGCGTCGCGCAGCGCGACCGCCCGCAGCGGATCGTCGCCTCCGGTGACCGCCACGGTGAGCCCGTCCCGGCGCAGGACCGCCGGCGTGCGGGCGCTGCCGGACGGGGCCGCGTCGGCGCGCACGCAGAAGATCTGCCGCGCCTGCGCGGCCTGGGCCACGGCAGCGTTGACCTCGCCGGAGTCCGCGCACGCCAGGGCCAGCCAGGCGCCGTCGAGGTCGGCCTCGGCGAACTCCCGCCGCTGGACGGCGATGTCCAGCCCGGCCAGTTCCGGGGACACCACGGGTGCGACCACGGTCACCGCGGCGCCGGCCTCGAGCAACCCACGCACGCGCCGCGTCGCGACCGAGCCGCCGCCGACCACGAGCACGCGGCGTCCGGCCAGGTCGAGTAGCAGCGGGAACCCGGTCACCGGGCCATTGTCCTGGCACGGGGCCCACTCCGCCGCGCGGCCTCCTACGACCAGCGAGGGTTGCGCCGCTCGGACAGGAATGCCGCGCGCCGTGTGCCACCACTGCGCCATGCGGTCTGGGGCACGCGTGCTCACGTCCCGCCGTCACATCGATCTGCTTCGGGTGGCTGCGGCAGTCTGTTGACCCCTCGACGGCCCTGTGCCGTCTTCGGTCAGCGTTCTGCCCCACCTCTCGAAGGGACGCGCCTGCCAGCGCGTAAAGCACAGGGCCAGTGGGCCCTGGGATAGCCGACGAGCAGTTCGGCGAGTCGTGGTGCGTCGCGTCGTCGATGGCCGATGCCGTCGTGCCGCACCTGGCATCGCGGGTCCAGCAAGGGGTCGACGTGGTCTTCCTCGACACCGGGTACCACTTCGCCGAGACGATCGGTCGTGGGACGCGGTGGCGGCGACGCTGCCAGTGATGGTGCGCACGATCGCGCCACGGCAGG
>JAYTRE010000161.1:0-2234 GCA_043746395.1 Pseudonocardiales bacterium | reverse complement strand
GTCCCGGTATCGATCTCCAGCACGCTGCTGCGCAGGCCCAGCCGCTGCCGGGTGTCGGTCCGGATCGACTCGACCTCGGCCCAGCTGACCCGGGTCCGGGCGAACGGCGCGTTGAGGACCAGCCCGTCAGGCCCAGCCGTGATCCGGGGCGCGAAGACGAGGTCGGTGACGACGTAGGCGAACAGCACCAGCCCGGCTCCCACGAGCAGCAGGCGCCCAGCGGGGTCGGTGGCGGCCAGTGCCGCTCCCGCGGCCACCACCGCCGCGAGCGCGTAGGCGGCCGTCAGCCGTCGATCCGGGCTGAAGCGCAGCAGCGTCGTGCGGTCGGGGGCATTCACCGCGCCGCCGTCCACGGGCTCGCCGCCATCCGCCTCAGCACCGTCGTCCACAGGGTTATCCCCACCTGGGGATGAATCACAGCCATGTAAGCACGGCCGGCGGTACCGGGTGCGGCGGCGTGCTCAGCGCCAGCGCACGGCCATGACGAGTCCGAGGAGCATGATCCCAAAGCCCACGGCGAAGTTCCACGCGCCGATGTCGCCCATGAACGGCACGTGCGGACTGGTGCCGCTGCTGGTGAGGTAGTAGACGACGAGGTAGGCCAGGCCAATCAACAGCACGACCGCCATCACGACCGGGTACCACGTGGGGCTCGGGGCAAGGGCGCGGCCGGGGCCACCAGCGGAGTGGTCCCGAACCGCAGCGGCGGGCTTCTTGCGGACCTTGGACTTGGGCACGTCGTTCTCCTGCTGGGGCGCCACCCGGGGGCCGGGCAGGTGGCCGGAATCGCGGCCGACACCGGTTAGCGTAGACGTCACGTCGCGCAGGGTGCAGTGACGGGCAGGAGTGGGGACGGCCATGGCAGCGGTGCGGCGGCGACGTTCGCTGTGGCGGGCGCTCGTGCCTGTCGTGTGCCTGGCCGCGGGGATCGGCTTCGGCGCCAGCGCCCGCGACTCACGTGGCACCGAGCTGCGGGTCCCGCAGACGACGGGGCTGGTGGACCTGGTGCGCGCTGCGGAGAACAACGTGCGCGCCGCCGACCAGGAGCTGGCCGCGATCTCGCGCCAGGTCGACGCGGCGAGCGCCCTCGCCGGCGCGGGCAACTCGGCAGTGGCGGCCGCACAGGCGACGGTGACGCCGCTGCGCGCCCCGGCCGGGCTCACCGCGGTGCACGGGCCGGGCATCATCGTCGTTCTCGACGACGCGCCCGTCACCTCAGCCAATGCCGGGGTGGACCCGAACATCCTCGTCGTGCACCAGTCCGATCTGCAGGCCACCGTCAATGCGCTATGGGCGGGCGGCGCGGAGGCGATGACGATCGCCGGGCAGCGGGTGATCGCCACCAGCGCGGTGCGCTGTGTCGGCAACACCCTGCTGCTCAACGGCGAGGTTTTCTCTCCGCCGTTCCGGATCGCCGCCATCGGGCCGTACCAAGCCATGCGCAGCCGGCTCGACGCGTCGCCCGGCGTGGCGCTGTTCGTCCAGGCCGCAAGCTACTACGGGCTGGGTTATACCGTTGAACAACAGGCTCGGCTCGCTCTGCCCGCATACAGTGGGCCGCTCGGGTTGATCTATGCGAAGGCGGCACCCAAGTGACGGACCAGCCGCACAACACGGCCGTCGAGCCGCCGCGGCGTGCGTCGAGCGCGGGCGACAAGCTCCGCTTTGTGCTGCGCGGCATCGGGCAGACGCTGATCACCGGCGGCCTGGTCGTCCTGCTGTTCGTCGTGTACTCGGTGTACATCACCAACATCTTCGCCCAGCAGGCGCAGGCGACGGTGCGTCACCAGCTGGACCAGGCCTGGGCGCAGGGCAAGGACCCGCTGCTGGGCCTGCCAGGCCGCGCGTCGACGACCATCCCGATCGGCACGGGCATCGCGAACATCTACATCCCCCGCCTCGGCAAGGACTACGCCTTCACCATCGTCGAAGGCACCGATGACAGCTCGCTCGAAAAGGGCCCCGGGCACTACCTCGGAACGCAACTGCCCGGCCAGGTCGGCGACTTCGCTGTCGCCGGGCACCGCGTCGGCAAGGGCGAGCCGTTCCTGAACCTCGACAAGCTCCGCCCCGGCGACGCGGTGATCATCGAGACGGACCGCAGCTGGTTCGTCTACCGCGTCAAGGGCAACGTCGCAACCGGGGACCTGTCGTGGACGCAGCCCGACGGCATTCCCGGGCGGGAGATCGTCTACCCCAGCGACGGCAACGTGATCCTGCCCGTCCCGAACCAC
>JAYTRE010000160.1:0-1974 GCA_043746395.1 Pseudonocardiales bacterium | reverse complement strand
CGCCCAGCGGGCCGTCGGGCCGGCCACAGTCGTGCCGGACGGCCCTGGTCGCTGAGCCTGCCCAGCTCGGTGGCAGCATCGGCCCATCACCAGTCGAGGAGGAGTTACTCATGCCCGAAGCCGTCATCGTCTCCACTGCCCGCTCCCCGATCGGGCGGGCTGTCAAGGGATCGCTGGCCAACATCCGGGCCGACGAGCTGGCCACCCAGATGGTGCGCGCGGCGCTGGACAAGGTTCCCGCCCTCGACCCGCATGACATCGACGACCTGATGGTCGGCTGTGGGCAGCCCGGCGGCGAGTCCGGCTTCAACATCGCCCGGGTGATCGCCGTCTCGCTGGGCTACGACTTCCTGCCCGGCACCACCGTCAACCGCTACTGCTCCTCGTCACTGCAGACCTCGCGGATGGCCATGCATGCAATCCGGGCCGGCGAGGGCGACGTGTTCATCTCCGCCGGTGTGGAGACGGTGTCCCGCTTTGCCAACGGCAGTTCCGACGGCTGGCCGAACACCCACAACGAGCGCTACGCCGAGGCCGAGGAACGCACCGCGAAGCTCGCCGCGAACGGATCGAACGAGTGGCACGACCCGCGCTCGGACGGCCTGCTGCCTGACGTCTACATCGCCATGGGCCAGACGGCCGAGAACCTGGCCCGGCTCAAGGACGTCAGCCGCGAGGACATGGACCGCTTCGGCGTGCGCTCGCAGAACCTCGCCGAGCAGGCGAGCGCCAGCGGCTTCTGGGCCCGCGATATCACGCCGGTGACCCTGCCGGACGGCACGGTGGTCGCGACCGACGACGGCCCGCGCGCCGGCGTCACCTACGAGGCGGTGTCGACGCTCAAGCCGGTGTTTCGTCCCGACGGCCGGGTGACGGCCGGCAACTGCTGCCCGCTCAACGACGGCGCCGCCGCAGTGGTGATCATGAGCGACACCAAGGCCGCTGAGCTGGGCCTGACGCCGCTGGCCCGCATCGTCGCGACCGGCGTCTCGGGCCTGTCGCCGGAGATCATGGGCCTGGGCCCGGTCGAGGCGACCCGGCGCGCGCTGGACCGCGCCAAGCTGGGCATCGGCGACATCGACCTGGTCGAGATCAACGAGGCCTTCGCTGCCCAGGTGCTGCCGTCACAGCGCGAGCTCGGGATCGAGCTGGACCGGCTCAACGTCAACGGCGGCGCCATTGCCGTCGGGCACCCGTTCGGGATGACCGGCGCCCGCATCACCACCACGCTGATCAACTCGCTGCAGGCCCACGACAAGCAGTTCGGGCTGGAGACGATGTGCGTGGGCGGCGGTCAGGGCATGGCCATGATCATCGAACGCCTCTCGTAGCAGCGCGGGTGGCGCCCGAGCGACCTACGAGTTAAGCGACCTACGGCCGAGAGCGCTACTTGCCGCGCAGGTAACTGAGCAGGCGCAGGATCTCGATGTAGAGCCACACCAGGGTCACCATGAGCGCGAACGAGGCGTACCAGGCGAACTTCTGGTCGGCGCCCTGCCGGATGCCGCGCTCGATGATGTCGAAGTCCAGGACCAGGTTCATCGACGCAATCACGATGCAGACCAGGCTGAAGGCGATGGCGAGCGGGCCGCCGGAGCGCAGCCCGAGGCCGCCCGGGTGGAACAGGTAGGCAACCATGTTCAGCACCATCAGGCCGAGAACGCCGATGGACGCGCCGACGACGATGCGGGTGAACTTGGGCGTGACCTTGATGGCCCCGACCCGATAGACGACCAGCATGCCGGCGGCGACCATCACGGTGCCCGCCACGGCCTGCACGACGATGCCCGGGTAGCGAGCGTCGAAGACCCGGCTGATGGCCCCGAGCAACAGCCCCTCGAAGCCCGCGTAGACCAGCGCGGTGAAGGCGTTTGCGCGCATCGTGAACGACATGTACAGCCCGAGGGCCAGGCCACCCAGCAGCCCCACCAGCAGCAGCGGCAGCGCGGTCGTGCTGGACGTCAGCGACCAGGA
>JAYTRE010000159.1:0-1532 GCA_043746395.1 Pseudonocardiales bacterium | reverse complement strand
GCCCCCGGCGACGATGCGCTGGCGGCGCTGGGCCTGCGTGATGCGGTGCTGGAGATCGCGGTCACGCCCGACCGCGGGTACTGCCTGTCGCTGCGCGGGCTGGCCCGCGAGGCGGCGTCGGCCCTCGGGGTCGCCTACCGCGACGTCGCCGAGACGGTGACGCTGCCCGCTGCCGACGCAGCCGCCTACGAGGTCCGCATCGAGGACGCCACCGGCTGCGACCGCTTCTCGCTCCGATCGGTCTCCGGCCTCGACCCCGCGGCGCCCAGCCCCGACTGGATGCGTACCCGGCTGCGCCAGGCGGACATGCGATCCATCTCGCTCGCCGTCGACGTGACCAACTACGTGATGCTCGAGACCGGCCAGCCACTGCACGCCTACGACCGCGCCGTCCTCGCCGGACCGATCGTCGTCCGCCGCGCACGGGCCGGAGAGCGCCTCACCACCCTGGACGGCAGCACGCGCACCCTCGACCCGCAGGATCTGCTGATCACCGACGACACCGGCCCGATCGGGCTGGCCGGCGTGATGGGTGGCGCCTCATCGGAGATCGGCGCAACGACGTCGCAGGTGCTGCTCGAGGCGGCCCACTTCGCGCCATCGGTGATCGCCCGGGCGGTTCGGCGGCACCGGCTGCCCAGCGAGGCGGCCAAGCGCTTCGAGCGGGGCGTCGACCCCGAGATCGCCGGGGTGGCGCTGCAGCGCTGCGTCGAGCTGCTCGTGGAGCACGGCGGAGCCGAAGCGGAGCCCGGCTACACCGTCGTCGGCGACGGGCCGGAGCGTCCCCTGATCACGATCAGCGCGGCCCGTCCCGGCGCCCTGGTGGGGATGCCGATCGAACGCGACACCGTCGTAGCCCGGCTCGTCGAGGTCGGCTGCGCCGTCCACGGGGCCGACGTGCTGCAGGTCCGGCCACCCTCGTGGCGGCCCGACCTCACCGACCCGGCCGATCTGATCGAGGAGATCGTCCGCCTCGAGGGGTACGACCGGGTGCCATCGCAGCTGCCGACCCCGCCGCCGGGACGAGGGTTGACCGAGCAGCAGAAGCTGCGGCGAGCGGTGTCCCGCGCTCTCGCGGCGGCGGGCTGCGTCGAGGTGCTCACCCATCCGTTCGTTGCACCGTCGGTGCACGATGCCTTCGGCCTGCCCGCCGACGACACGCGGCGGCGCGCCGCGCGGCTGGCCAACCCGCTATCGGAAGCCGAGCCGGAGCTGCGCACCTCGCTGCTGCCGGGGCTGCTCGCCACGCTGCAACGCAATGCCGGGCGCGGCCTGCGCGACATCGCACTGTTCGAGCTGGGCCTGGTCTTCCTGCCCCGACCCGACGCCCCGCCCGCACCCGAGCCGGGTGTCGATCGAGCACCCAGCGTCGACGAGATCACGGCCATGGACGCGGCCCTGCCCGGCCAGCCACGGCACGTGGGCGCCGTGCTCTGCGGGGAGTTCGAGCGCACCGGCTGGTGGGGACCGGCCCGCCCCGCGACCTGGGCCGATGCCGTCGAGCTCGCCCAGGTTGTCGCGAGGACCGCGCG
>JAYTRE010000158.1:0-15148 GCA_043746395.1 Pseudonocardiales bacterium | reverse complement strand
CTCGACGGAGTGACTGCCACGGTCAACTACGCCACCGAACAGGCCAGCGTCCACTACGACCCGGGCGTGATCGGCCCCGCCGACCTGATAGCCACCGTGGCAGCCACCGGCTATACCGCCCGGCTCCCACATCCCTTTGGCGACAGCACCGTGGCCTCGCCAGAGCCGGCCGACGAGGGCGCGACGGAATCGGCGGCGCTGCGGGCGCGGTTGCTGATCTCGGCCGCACTGACCCTGCCGGTGCTCGTGCTGGCGATGGTGCCGCCGGCCCAGTTCACCAACTGGCAGTGGTTGTCCCTCACGCTGGCCAGCCCGGTGGTCGTCTGGGGCGGGTGGCCGTTTCACTACGCCGCGTTCATGAACCTGCGGCACCGGGCAGCCACGATGGACACCCTGGTCTCGATGGGCACCCTGGCCGCATTCGGCTGGTCGCTGTACGCGCTGTTCTTCGGCGCCGCGGGCAGGATGGGCATGCGGATGCAGTTCGACCTCACCGCGAGTTCCGGCAACGGCGCCGCAAACATCTATCTCGAGGTCGCGTCGGCGCTGGTCGTGTTCCTGCTCACGGGTCGCTACCTGGAGGCCCGCGCCAAGCGCCGCTCCGGCGCCGCACTGCGCGCGCTGCTGCACCTCGGCGCGAAAGACGTCGCGGTGCTGAGCGGCGGAGTCGAGACCCGGGTACCGATCGAGGCCCTGCAGCCCGGAGATAGCTTCCTGGCCCGGCCCGGGGAGAGAATTGCCACCGACGGCGTGGTCGTCGAGGGGTCTTCGACGGTGGACGAGAGCCTGCTCACCGGCGAGGCGATGCCGGTCGAAGTCGGGCCGGGCGACCCGGTGACCGGGGCGACGGTCAACTCGGGCGGGCGACTGATCATCCGCGCCACCCGGGTCGGCACGGATACCCGGCTGGCGCAGATCACCCGCCTGGTCGTCAACGCGCAGTCCGGCAAGGCCCAGGTGCAACGGCTGGCTGACCGCATCTCCACCGTGTTCGTGCCGGTGGTCCTCGTGCTGGCTCTCACGACCCTGCTCGCCACGCTGGCCGCGGGTGACGGGGGCGTCCGGGCGTTCACCGCCGCTGTCGCAGTGTTGATCATTGCCTGCCCGTGCGCGCTGGGGTTGGCAACTCCCACTGCGCTGCTGGTCGGCACCGGCCGGGGCGCGCAACTCGGACTGCTGATCAAGGGCCCGGAGGTGCTCGAATCGACCCGCCGCGTAGACACCATCGTGCTGGACAAGACCGGCACCGTCACCACCGGCCGGATGAGCCTGCACGGCGTTCACGCCGCCGCCGACGTCGACCCCGACGAACTGCTGCTGCTCAGCGGCGCGGTCGAGGCGGCCAGTGAGCACCCCGTCGCCGCGGCCATCGCGGCGGTCGCTGCCGAGAAGTTCGGCCCGCTCCCCTCGGTAAAGGGATTCGCCAACACCGCCGGTCTCGGCGTCACCGGCACCGTCGTCGTAGGCGAGCTCGCGCGCCAGGTCACCGTGGGACGCGCGGCGCTGCTGGCGACCCGTGGCTTGCTTCCGGACACTCAGCTGCGGGCGGTTCAGGACGCCGCCGAGGCAGCGGGACGCACCGCGGTCCTCGCCAGCTGGGACGGCCAGGTCCGGGGCGTGTTCGTGGTCGGCGACACCATCAAGGACACCAGTGCTGTCGCCGTTGCGCAGCTGCGGGCGTTGGGCCTGCGGCCGGTGCTGCTGACCGGAGACAACCGAGCCTCCGCCACCGCTGTCGCCGCGGCCGTCGGCATCGACGCGTCCGACGTGCTCGCCGAGGTGCTGCCCGAGCAGAAGGTCGACGCCGTAACCGCACTCCAGCGGCAGGGCCGAGTCGTGGCGATGGTGGGCGACGGGGTGAACGACGCGGCGGCGCTGGCCGCGGCCGACCTAGGCCTGTCGATGGGCACTGGTACCGATGTGGCGATCGAGGCCGCCGACATCACCCTTGTCCGCGGGGATCTCACCGCGGCCGCGGACGCGATCCGCCTGGCGCGGCGCACCCTGCGCACGATCAAGGGCAACCTGTTCTGGGCCTTCGCCTACAACATCATCCTCATCCCGGTCGCGGCGCTCGGGCTGCTGTCGCCGCTCATTGCGGGAGCGGCAATGGCCTCCAGCTCGCTGTTCGTGGTGACGAACTCACTGCGCCTGCGCCGCTTCCGGGCCGCCCCGCACTCGGCCCCCCGCCCGTGAGCACGGCCTGGCACGGACTGCTGCACGCACTGCGGATCGCCGGGTCGATGACGTGGCAGGTCACCTGGTCGCTGATTCTGGGTTTCACGCTGTCGGCGATCATCGAGGCACTGGTGCGCAAGTCCACCATCGCCCGGCTGCTCCCCGATGACCGGTCCCGCAGCCTGGCTACGGCTACCGGGCTGGGCGCGGCGTCCTCGTCGTGCTCCTACGCGGCCGTCGCATTGGCCCGGTCGCTGTTTCGCAAGGGAGCGAATTTCACCGCCGCGATGGCGTTCCAGTTCGCCTCCACCAACCTGGTCATCGAGCTCGGACTGATCTTGGCGCTGCTGGTGGGCTGGCAGTTCACGGCCGCCGAGTTCGTCGGCGGCCCGTTCATGATCATCGTCATTGCGCTGATCTTCCGGCGGTTCCTGTCCCAGAACCTGCTCGCGGGCGCGCGGCTGCAGGCGGACCGGGCCATTGCCGGGTCGATGGAAGGGCATGCGGCGATGGACATGTCCGTCGCCGGGGACGGGACGTTTCGGCGCCGGCTGCTCAGCGCGAAGGGCTTCACCTCGGTCAGCCACAACTTCGTTATGGAGTGGGCCGCCGTGCTGCGCGACATCGTCATCGGCCTGCTGATTGCCGGAGCGGCCGCGGCCTGGATCCCCGACTCGTTCTGGCAGCACCTGTTCTTCACCAGCCACCCGCTGGCCGCCAAGCTGTGGGGGCCGATCATCGGCCCGCTCGTGGCAGTGCTCGCGTTCGTCTGCTCCATCGGCAACGTTCCGCTGGCGGCCGTGCTGTGGAACGGCGGTATCAGCTTCGGCGGCGTGGCGAGCTTCATCTTCGCCGACCTGATCATCGTGCCGATCATCGTGATCTACCGGAAGTACTACGGCACCCGGATGGCGTTGTTCCTCGCCGGCACGTTCTACGTCGCTATGGTCGCTGCCGGATACTTCATCGAACTCGTCTTCACCCCGCTGCAGCTGATCCCCACCGGCGCCAGGCACGCATCGATCGGTGCCGACGGTGTGAGCTGGAACTACACCACTTGGCTCAACATCGCCTTCCTGAGCGTGGCCGCGATCCTCGTGTGGCGCTTCTTCACCACCGGAGGCCGGCAGATGCTCGCCATGATGGGCGGCGGCCCCGACGACATGAGCGGCCCGCCCGCCGCGCCCGAACCCCGCACCCCACGCAGTGCCGCAGCGGGCCAACCTGGACACCAATGAGCGCCGCCACCCGCACCCCGGCATACCGCGCTGCCAGGCTGCTGCTCGGGTTGGCCGCGGCACTCACCGTCCTCGCGATGCACGGCACCAGCAGTAATCACCTGCTGGCGATGCCGATGTCGGGCTCGACAGCTGTGGCAATGGCAGCCGACGGGCCGGGTCCGCACCGGCTGGATCCGGCCGGCGGAGTCAGCTCCGCTGACCGGATCGCCATGCTGCGCAACGGTTCTGGCCTCAGCAGCAGGTTCCACCCCGATTGCCTTGCCACCCGCCGCGCCGATCCGCTGACCGCGCTTCCGGTCGCGCTCGACGTGGTGGCACCGGCGTCGGCGACGTCGCCGGCGACCACAATGCGCGCCGCACCCCGGAGTCTGCCGAAACCTTCGCTCGACAGGCTGGGCATCAGCCGGACGTGACGGGCGGGCAGCTGGCCCGGGCGCGATCGCTCGCCAACCCGTCAGTAGTCGTCTGTCCGCAAGTTTCGTACTCCCTGAAAGGCATTGACCATGAAACGCACCCTGATTACCGCGGCCGCCGCCACCGTCGGCGTCGTGCTGCTGGCCGCGTGCAGCGGCAACAGCTCGTCGCGCACCGCTGCGACCGGCACGCGCACGTCCACGGCACCCGGTAGCTCCGCCGCCGTGGTACCAGGCGGGACGCCGGCGTCCGGACTGCACAACAGCCAGGACGTCAGTTTCGCCACCGACATGATCCAGCACCACGCCCAAGCTGTCCGGATGGCCACCATGGCCTTGACCAACGCGACCAACCCGACGGTGAAGCAGCTTGCCATCTCAATCGGGGCGGAACAGGCACCCGAGATCGCCACCATGTCGGGCTGGCTGACCGGGTGGGGCCAACCGGTGCCCAGCGCCTCCACGGCGACGGATGGCGCAGGCACCTCCATGCCGGGCATGTCCATGCCCGGGGCGTCCATGCCCGGCATGATGAGCGATGCTGAGATGACCGCCCTCGACCAGGCCACCGCGACCGCGTTCGAGCGGCTGTGGCTGGCCCAGATGCGGGCTCACCACGACGGCGCGGTCACGATGGCCAGGACCGAGCTGGCCAAGGGCCAGAACCCCGACGCGAAAGCCCTGGCCCAGTCGGTCATCACCAGCCAGAGCAAGCAGATCGCGCAGCTGACCCAACTGCTGTCGACGATCGGCGGGTAGCCACTCCCCCGGGCCGGGCCCGCGCCTGACCAGCGCGCGCCCGGTTCGGGGGCAGCGCCCCGTACTGTCGTGGGATGGTGGGCCCGATGACCACGAGCCCACCGCCGATCGAGCAGGTCGTGCTGTGTGCGTCCGACGGGACCGCGATCGGCGCCGCCGCCAAGGCCACGGTGCATCACGCTGACACGCCACTGCATCTGGCGTTCTCCTGTTACCTGTTCGACGACGCGGGCCAGCTGCTGGTGACCCGTCGGGCGCGGACCAAGCCGACCTGGCCCGGCGTGCGGACCAACAGCTGCTGCGGCCACCCCGCGCCCGGTGAATCGATGCAGGCCGCGGTCCGCCGGCGGCTGAGTGTTGAGCTGGGCATCACGAGCGCGACCATCGACCTCATCGCGCCTCGGTTCCGTTACCGCGCCGTGATGGCTGACGGCACCGTCGAAAACGAACTGTGTCCCCTCTACCGGGCAATCGTCCGCGACCACCACCTCACGCTCGACCCGGCCGAGGTCGACGCGGCGTGGTGGCTGCCCTGGTCGGGCTTCCTCGACGAGGTAGCCGGACCGGATCTACTCTCGCCCTGGAGCGTCCAACAGGTCGCGGAACTCCGACGCCTCGGTACGTCACCGACATGCTGGCCAACCGGCGACGCCGCCTTACTCCCCGCGGCTTCGGTGCCCTGATGCAGCTGTCGGCCGTCGTGACCAGGCTCCGCTCCGCTGGCTGCGTCTTCGCCGAGGACGAGGCCCGCCTGCTCGTCGCCGCAGCAGCGACACCGGCCGAGCTCGCCACCATGCTCGATCGGCGTGCTGCCGGCCTGCCGCTCGAACAGCTCCTCGGCTGGGTCGAGTTCTGCGGCCTGCGCATAGCGCTCGAGCCGGCCGTGTTCGTTCCCCGCCGCCGCACCGAGTTCCTCGTCGAACAGGCCCTGGCGCTGCTCGGCCAGGCCGGCCCTCGGACCACCGTCGTCGTCGACATGTGCTGCGGTTCGGGAGCGGTCGGCGCCGCCCTGGCCGCCGCGCTGGAGCGGGTCGAGGTGCATGCCGCCGATATCGACCCCGCCGCGGTGCGGTGTGCCCGTCGCAACCTTGCGGCCGTCGGCGGGGCAGTGTATGAGGGTGACCTCGACGGCCCGCTACCCGCTACCCTGCGGGGCCGGGTCGACGTGCTGATCGCCAACGCGCCCTACGTACCCACCGAAGCAATTGGGCTGCTCCCCCCGGAAGCCCGGCTCTACGAGCCGCAGACGGCCCTCGACGGCGGCGCCGACGGGCTGGAAGTCGTGCGCCGGGTCATCGCTGCTGCACCGCGCTGGCTGGCACCGGGCGGTGCCGTGCTGGTCGAGACGAGCGATCGGCAGGCCCCGCACACCTGCGACGCGCTCACCCGCTCCGGGCTGCTCGCGCGGCTCGCCAGGTCCGAGGAGCGCAACGCCACTGTCGTCATCGGTACCAGGTCCGTGCAGCCGGCCCGGCCGCCAGCTCTCGGGGCTCTCGCGCCGCGGGGATCGACATGACGGCAACCAGGCGGGTCAGCACCACCGACGGCCCGCGAGCCGTCGGGTTCGCAGGCCGCGCACGAACGGCACCGGGGCGCGCCCCGACGACATCGCCGGCTGTGCCGCGGAGTTCATCGCCGACGTTGAGTGCGTGGGCCTACGCGATACCCAGCGCGGTCTCCAGCGCGTCGAACTCGTCGTCGAGGTGGGTCAGCAGCCGCTGCAGGTGCGGCACCGTGCGGCGGCAGCCGGTCAGGCCGAACGCGATCTGGTGGGAGTAGCTCGTCACCGTGATGTTCAGCGCCTGACCGTCGAGCGGAATCGACAGCGGGTACAGACCGTCGAGGCGGGCACCGTTCCAGTACAGCGGCGAGCGCGGACCGGGGACGTTGGAGATGATCAGGTTGAACGGCGGCCGCATCGAGCTGGTGAGACCGAGCACCGGTCCGACGATCAGCGGGCTCAGGCCGACCGCGCTCATTGCCATGATCTGCAGCGGGCTCAGCCCGCGCATCGACTGCTTGCCGTCGACCATCGAGCGGTGGACGGTGGCTAGGCGCTGCGCGGGATCGGCGAGGTGCGTGCCGAGATTGCACATCACGGCTCCGACCGCATTGCCGCCGCCGTCGCTCGGGCCGCCGCTGTCGGTGTGCAATGACACCGGCACCATGGCGATCAAGGGCGAGTCGGGCAGCGCGTCGAGACTGGTCAGGTAGCGCCGCAGCGCGCCGGAGCACAGGGCGAGTACGACGTCGTTGACTGTGGCGTCCGCAACCGTGCCGATCTCCCGGATCCGCGAGATCGGCCAGGATTGCGCGGCGAACCGGCGGGCCCCGGTGATCGGCACATTAAAGATCGTCTTCGGCGCGGAGAACGACATCGCACCGCTCTGCTCGTTCACGCTCCGGTTGATCGTGCGGGCTAGCGCCGGCACTAGCCCGGCCGCCTCACCCGCCAGGCGCAGCACGGAGGCGGGCAGCGCGGCGAACCCGCCTCCCTCGCTCGGTGGGCGCGCCGGACGCTCGCGCGGCGCCCATGGCGCCGGCAGGTCGCGCGCCTCCGGATCCTCGCTCAGCATCCGGGCCAGCAGCCGCAGGGCGGAAACCCCGTCTACCAGGGAGTGGTGCACCTTGAAGTACACGGCGAAACGGCCGTCTTGGAGGCCCTCGATGAGGTGCATCTCCCAGAGCGGCCGGTGCCGGTCGAGCAGGGTGGAGTGCAGCCGGGAGCACAGGGCGAGCAGCTCCAGGACCCGGCCGGGCCGGGGCAGCGCGTTGTTGCGCACGTGGTGCTCGAGGTCGAACTGCTCGTCGAGCTCCCAGCCCCACTGCCCGAGCGAGCTCAGCGCGCGCCTTGCTCGCTTCTGGAACAGCGGCGCCACCTCGTCCGCGCGGACGGCCTCGTCGAACATCGTGCGGACGTCGACCGCATCGGCGCCCTCGGGTGGGACGAACAGCTGCAGACTGCCCACGTGCATGGGGTGCTCGCGGGACTCGGCCAACAGAAACAGCGAGTCGAGCGGCGACATCGGCAGCAGCATCGCCCGATTGTGGCACTGCGCGGGCACCGCCCCCTGAGAGCGGGCGGTGCGCAGCACGCCGGCCCCGCGGGCTTACCAGCCGGTGTACAGCGGACGGCCCTCGGCGTAACCCGAGGCGCTCTGCACTCCGATCACCGCCCGGTCGTGGAATTCGGCCAGGTCGGTCGCGCCGGTATAGGCGCAGGCCGAGCGCAGGCCCGCGGTAATCGTGTCGATGAGATCCTCGACGCCCGGGCGTTGTGGATCTACGTACTGGCGCCCCGATGAGATGCCCTCCTCGAAAAGTGCCTTGCGCGCCCGATCGAAGGACCCCTCGGCACTGGTCCGGCTGGCCACCGCACGAGCCGACGCCATCCCGAAGCTGTCCTTGTACATCCGGCCGTCCGGGTCGGTGTGCAGGTCGCCCGGCGACTCATAGGTACCCGCGAACCAGGAACCGATCATCACTGCTGACGCGCCGGCTGCCAGGGCCAGCGCCACGTCCCGCGGATGCCGGACGCCCCCGTCAGCCCAGACGTGCCTGCCCAGCGCACGCGCCGCAGCCGCACACTCCAGCACGGCCGAGAACTGCGGGCGCCCGACCCCGGTCATCATCCGCGTCGTGCACATCGCGCCGGGACCGACCCCCACCTTGACGATGTCGGCGCCCGCGGCCACCAGGTCACGCACCCCCTCGGCCGAGACGACGTTGCCGGCCACAATCGGTACGGCGGGCGAGAGCGTCCGAACCGCGGCCAGTGCGTCGAGCATCCGCTGCTGGTGCCCGTGCGCGGTGTCCACCACCAGCAGGTCGACCCCGGCGGCGAGCAGCTCCGCAGCCTTGGCGGCGACATCGCCGTTGACGCCGATCGCGGCGGCGATCCGTAGCCGGCCGGCATCGTCGACCGCCGGACGGTAGATCGTCGACCGCAGTGCCGCAGTCCTGGTCAGCACGCCCACCAGGGAGCTGTCGCCCGCGACGACGGGAGCGAGGCGGCGCCGGGCCGCGTCGAGCTGAGCAAACGCCGACGCCGGATCGATCGGTTCGCGCAGGGTGAGCGGGTCGGGCGACATCACCTGGTCGAGTTGGGCGAAGCGGTCCGCACCGAGGCAGTCTGCTTCGGTCACCACGCCCACCGGACGGCCGTTCTCGACGACGATAACCGCGCCGTGGGCCCGCTTGGTTAGCAAGGCGAGCGCGTCGCTGACCGGGCTGTGCGGGGACAGCGTCACCGGCGTTTCGACGATCAGGTGCCGCTGCTTCACCCAGGCGACCACGTCGCGCACCACGGCAGCTGGAATGTCCTGCGGCAGCACGGCCAGCGCGCCGCGCCGCGCGACGGTTTCGGCCATCCGCCGCCCCGCGACGGCCGTCATGTTCGCGACGATCAGCGGGATAGTCGCCCCCGAGCCGTCGGCTGTCGTGAGGTCGACGTCGAAGCGGGAACCGATCGCCGAGCGGGCCGGGACCATGAACACGTCGTCATAGGTCAGTTCGAACGGCGGGGGCGGGTCAAGGAGGCGCACGAGTCCGTCAGTCTAGTCGCGCCTGGCGGGGCGGGCGGCACTCTGATGGCACAGCGCCCGCAGCTACGCTCGCGCGGTGAGCCTCGCCGTCTTCGACATCGACGGGGTCGTCGCCGACGTGCGCCACCGACTGCACCATTTGCGAGTCCCGAAGTCGTGGGACGCGTTCTTCGGTGCGGCTGACCAAGACGGCGTGCTGCCCGAAGGGGCCAGGCTGGTCGCCGAGTTCGCGGCGGCCCACGAGATCGTCTGGCTCACCGGGCGCCCGGAGTGGCTGCGCGAACTCACGTCGAGCTGGCTGGCCGAGCACGCACTGCCGGGCACCGAGCTGCACCTGCGGCCGAACCGCGACCGCCGTCCCGCCCGGCTGTACAAGCTCGAGGTGCTGCGCCGCCTGGCGCCGCGCGGGATCGCGGCGTTTGTCGACGACGACGCCGAGGCCGTGGACGCCGCACTGGGCGCCGGACTGCCGGCCGTCCTCGCCGACTGGGTGCCCCGCGGGTTCGAACTGCGAGACGCCCAGGACCGGCTCGGGCGCACCTGAGCACCATGGCGCGCATCACACCGCGATAACGATCTAACGCGTTATTTACACGTCCTATGGGGCTATATCCGATTTTGTACATCCACTTGTGCGCGCGCCTGCTGGACAGAACCGGATTGAGGCGCACACTTGGAGGCAGTCAAATCACCCCGGAAGCGATTACAGGACACCATGATCATGCATTCGGAACCGGCCACCCCGGTCCCCAGCTCCTGCCGGCACACCCCGCCGTGCCCCACCGCCGACGCCAGCGACCGCGACGCCGCACACGTCTTGTCCGCTCATCCCGAGCAGGGCTGGAGTCTGCTGTGCAATGGCGTGGTGCTGTTCGAGGACTTCGGCGAACTGCTTCCCAACGGGCAGAGCAGCGCCGCCCGTCGCCGGGAACTACTCACCGCCTCGCCGCACCGCGCCGCCAGCTGAGCCGCGCCGCCAGCTGAGCTGTCCACCCTCAGAGCCGTCCGACCCGCTGGGCGAACCCGCCTAGCACGCCGCCTCAGTCGACGAGCGCCGCGCGGGCCAGGATGCTCGCCGTGTCCAGCCCGGTCGGCAGCGTTCCGTAGGCGATGCCCCAGTCGCGAGCCAGGCGCGAGCGCACAAAGGCCTCGGTAACCGCCGGGTTGCCGTGCCGGATCAGCAGCGAGCCCTGCAACACGAGCGCCATCCGCTCGACGACGTGCCTGGCCCGGTACTCGATCACCTCGACGTCGGCGAGGTCCTTGCGCAGCAGGGCCACCGCGTCGTCGTAGCGGGTGTCGATACCTGCGGCGAGCTCGACCTCGGCGAAGAACGCCTCGATCGCCGCCGGCTCTTTGACCATTGCGCGCAGCGTGTCGAGGGCGGCGACGTTGCCCGAGCCTTCCCAGATCGAGACGAGCGGCGCCTCCCGGTAGAGGCGCGGCATGCCGGAGTCCTCGCTGTAGCCGTTGCCGCCCAAGCACTCCAGGGACTCGGCCGCGTGGGTCGACCAGCGCTTGCACAGCCAGTACTTCGACACCGCGAGCGCGACGCGCCGAAACGCTGCCTCGCCGGCGTCGCCGCGCGCGGCACGGTCTACCGCTCCGGCCAGCCGCATCACCACGGTCGCCGCCGCTTCAGACTCCACCGCGAGGTCAGCGAGCACGTTGACCATGGCGGGCTGCTCGAGCAGGCGCCGGCCGAAGGCGGAGCGGTGGGTCGCGTGGTGGACGGCGTTCGCGACGCCGATGCGCATGCCGCCGGCCGCCATCAGCGCGCAGTCCAGCCGTGTCATGTTCACCATCTCGATGATCGTGCGGACGCCACGCCCCTCCTCCCCGACCAGCCAGCCGGCCGCATCCTCGTACTCGATCTCTGCCGAGGCGTTTGACTTGTTGCCCAGCTTGTCCTTCAACCGCTGCAGGCAGATGTTGTTGCGGGTGCCGTCAGGGAGGATCCGCGGCACCAGGAAGCAG
Organism: Pseudonocardiales bacterium; assembly: GCA_043746395.1. Classification (GTDB taxonomy): domain Bacteria; phylum Actinomycetota; class Actinomycetes; order Mycobacteriales; family Jatrophihabitantaceae; genus JAYTRE01. The sequence goes on along the minus strand of JAYTRE010000158.1, from coordinate 4,036 downwards.
GACAGCCCGCCGGGCGCCTGAGCCAGGGTGAGGAAAAGATCCGACATCGGCGCGGAGGTGAACCACTTGTGCCCGGTCAGGCGGTAGCTCCCGTCGCCGCACGGCGTGGCGCTGGTCGTGTTGGCGCGCACGTCGGAGCCGCCCTGCTTCTCCGTCATCGACATCCCGGCGATCAGCCCGCGCTTGGCCAGTGGGGGCCCGGGATCGACGTCGTACTCGCGATTGGTGAGCAGCGGCTCGTACTGCGCCGCAAGTTCGGGCGTCGCGCGCAGGGCCGGCACCACCGCGTAGGTCATCGAGATCGGGCACAGATGCCCGGCATCGGTGCTCCCCCAGACGAGGACCTTCGCGGCCCGGGCGACGTGCGCGCCCGGGCGTTCGTCGGCCCATGGCGCGCCGTGCAGGCCGTGGCCCACCGCGGCGCGCATGAGCTCGTGGTACTCCGGGAGGTACTCGACCTCGTCGATGCGGTGGCCGTAGCGGTCGTGGGTACGCAGCACCGGCGGGTGCTCGTTGGCCAGCCGGGCCCAGAGCTGGGCCTGCTCACCGCCGGCCTGCCGGGCCAGCTGCGCTACCTCCGGCTCGGCCCAGCCGGCACCTTCGCGGCGCAGTCCTTCCAGCAGCGCCGGGTGGACGCCGATGTCGTGCCCGATGATCGGTGGGACCTGGTTGGTGACCTCATGGGTGCACGACATGGCTGGCTCCTATGGCTCGGATGACGAAGGCGATCAGGGTGGGGACGGTGTCGGGGTCGGCGACTCCGGCGGCCAGTGGCAGCACGAGCGCCTCGCCCAGCGCCCCGACCAGCGCCGACGCGACGACGATTGCGTTCTGGGGCGGCAGCGTGCCAACCGCCACCCCCTCGGCGACGACCGCGACGATGACGTCACGGAAGGCGATCCGGTAGTCCAGCCGCAGCGCATGAACCAGCGGGTCGACCGGTTCGGCGAGCAGCGCGTAGGCCAGCCGGGGGGACTTGAGGGCACGTCCGGCGAAGGTCTCGACAATCGCGGTCAGGCGCTCGGCCGGGCTGGCCGGGCTGGCGGCAGCCGCCCGCACCGCGGCGACCTCGCGCGCGACCACGCTGCGGAACACCTCGGCCACCAGCGCCGCCTTGTTGTCGAAGTGGCGGTACACCGTGCCGGCTGCGATCTGGGCCCGCGCCGCGACTGCCGCCACCGAGCATGCGGCGTAGCCGCCATCGGCGAGCAGGCCGGCCGCGGCCTGCAGGATCGCCGCGCGCTGCCCATCGAGGCGCGCCTGGATCTCGGGGGTGCGCCGGTACACCATGCCAAGAAGTGAATCACCGTTCATCACTTGTCGCAAGGACCGCGGTGGGCGCTACGCTCCCGTGGTGCAATTCAACGCCGAACAGCTCGGGTGGGCAGCTGAGCTGGTGGCCCGGCGGATGGCCCCGACCGCCCAGTACCGCTGGCCACTACTGGGCCAGGCTGTCGGCGCGCATGTGTGGGTCAAGCACGAGAACCACACGCCGACGGGAGCGTTCAAAGTCCGTGGCGGTCTTGTCTACACCGAGCGGCTGCGGGTCGAGCGGCCGACGGTGCCGGGCGTCATCTCAGCGACGCGCGGCAACCACGGCCAGAGCCTGGCCTACGCCGGGCGGGCCGCGGGGGTGCCGGTCACGATCGTGGTGCCCGAGCGCAACAGCCCGGACAAGAACGCGGCGATGCTCGGGTTCGGCGCTGAGCTGATCGTGCACGGACATGATTTCCAGGCAGCGCGCGAGCACGCCGCCGCGCTGGGTGCAGCACGTGGCCTGGAGGTGGTCCCGTCCTACCATCCCGATTTGGTGCTGGGCGTGGCGACGTACGCCCGGGAACTGTTCGATGCGGTTGACGAGCTCGACGCGGTATACGTTCCGGTCGGGATGGGCTCGGGGATCAGCGGCGTGATCGGCGTGCGGGATCTGCTCGGCTTGCGTACTGACGTGATCGGCGTCGTCGCCGAGAACGCACCGGCGACGGCGCTGTCGGTAGCGGCCGGGCGCGTCATCTCCACCGACACCGCAGGCACCTTCGTCGACGGGGTCGCCTGCCGGGTCCCCGACCCCGACGCCATCGCGATCATCACCGCTGGCGCCGCCCGAGTGCTCACCATCAGCGAGGACGAGGCCGCCGAGGCGATGCGGGTGCTGTACTCGAGCACCCACAACGTTCCCGAGCCGGCGGGAGCGCTGGCCCTCGCCGGGCTGCTGCAGGAACGCTCCACGGCGGCAGGAAAGCGGGTCGCGGTCATCCAAACGGGTGGCAACGCCGACACCGACCAGCTTCTGGATGTGCTCGCCGGTAAGACCCCCGCAGCGTAGCGGCCAGCTCGGCTTCGCTTTGGAACCGTCCCCTCGTTCACCGGCGCAGCTGGCGGACCGCTGCGTCATGACCATTGCGGGTGATCGTCACCCGCTCGTGGTGGCGCTCGACTCGATCGACGACCTCGCAGAGGTGGTCCCGGACGGTTCTCAGCGGCTAACGGATCATGGCCACAATTGTGGCGCACCCGTCCTTCGGGTGTCCAGCGCCCGGTAGCCGAGCCCGGGCATAGCCGGTCAGTACGGAAGGTCGTGGGGGTTGCAGTTTCGGTAGTCCGGCTCCACGGCAGCCATGAAGCGAACTGCCTGGATCTCCGCCCTTCCGTCAAGGAGAGCTCGAGCGATCCGGTGCATGCCGTCCATGACACGCCCGTCATGGCCGAGGATGATCGGGTAGCCCGGGTCGACCTCCGAGATCAGCTTGGCGTGTTCGACAACCTTGCGGACGGAGGGCACTTCGGCACTTGCGTCGAACCAATAGGAGCTGTCGATCTCGGCGATCGAATCGAGCTCGACAGTCTCGATCGGCAATCCGCTGCTCAACTGGATGAGCCGGTCGACGTCCCAGGCATCCAACCCGTTGTCCGCCGGCCAGAAGTGGTACTGCTTGCGCACCTAGCCCACTCTCGACCATCACGACACACGTGGCAACGACGTCCGCTAACGGATCGGCGGGGCAAGGGTCCGGTCACCATCCCCGTCGCCGTACGCGCCAAGCTCGATCTCCGGCCAGGATCCCGGCTCGCCTTCGTTCCCACCGACACCGGCGGATACGAGATCCACCTGCAGGCAGCGTCGATACAAGATCTCAAAGGTGCCGTGCCGCGACCGTCCGGGCTCGTCAGCGTCGACGACATGGACGAGGCCATCGCCGCCGGCGCTACTACAGCTGCCCCGTGATCGGACTCGATACCGAACGAAGCGTCGAATGAGATGCGACTCCTCGTCCTGCACTGAGCAGATCTCACCGGCGCGCGATCGTGCACCGGATACCTTCACCCGATGGCGGGCCAGCTGCGCGACTACGAGGCTTGGCACGGCGATTACGACAATCCCAGCTCAGGGCTGCGCTGGCGGCTGCTCATGGTTCGTCGCTACATCGCTGCGCTGCTCGATGAGCGAGACGGCCCGCTTCAGCTGCTCAGCGTCTGCGCCGGCGACGGCCGCGACATGATCGGCGTGTTGGCCGAACGAGCGGACGCCCTGCGGGTCCACGCCACACTGCTCGAAATCCACCCGCGCATCGCCGAACGCGCTCGGCGCAGCGCGGCCGCAGCAGGTCTAGCCGGAAACGTCGAAGTGCGCACCGTTGACGCCGGTGCCTCCGACGCCTACCACGACCTGCCGCCAGCGGACCTGGTACTTCTCGTAGGGATCTTCGGCAACATCAACGACGAGGACCTGCAGCGCACCATCACCGCCAGCGCCGAGCTGTGCGCGCCCGGCGCCGCACTGCTGTGGTCCCGTGGCCGCGGCGGCACGCTGCTCGACCGCAACGACGCCGTGCGAGCCTGGTTCGCGGCGGCCGGTTTCACCGAACTCGACTACGTCACCTCCGAGCGCGGCCATCGCCCGGCACTCGGGCTGGTCCGGTATGACGGCCCACAGCGCTCAGTGCTGCCAGGCCAGCGCTGGTTCACCTTTGCCCGGTGACCAACAGCCCGCGATGTTGGCTCGCCTCCTCCCGGGCACCGACCTCGTCGCGTAACG
>JAYTRE010000157.1:0-1698 GCA_043746395.1 Pseudonocardiales bacterium | reverse complement strand
TCCACCAGCTCTGAGAACCGGCCGCGGATCTGGGCGAGCCTACGGATCACCCGGACCAGGCGCGAGGCCACGTCGTCGCCAATGATCGCCTCCGGCCGTACTGCCTCACCATCGAGGATGCGCCGGATCGCGTCGGCATCCCCCGCCGCGTAGGCAGTGTTGAGGGCTGCCATCAGCGCTGTTCGCCGAATGCGCTCCGCGTCGTCGGTGGCGAGGTCGGGATGGATCCGCTTCGCGGCGTCACGGTAGAGGTCCCTGAGTTCGAGTGATGGGGTCGTCCGCTCCTCATCGACCGGCCCCGCGTGTTGGGCTGCCTCCGCCTCGGCGGCACCCGACTGCTCGGCTTGCCCCGCCGCTTCCGCGGCCCTGGCGTGCGCGTCGGGGGTGTTCTCGTCGACTGCGACTCGGCGGGCGCTGTCCGCCTTGAGCCGGTCGAGTTCGGCATACAGGGGAGCGAAGCGCCGCAGATAGTGGACCCGGAACCGAGCGAACTCGGCACCGGTCGTGGCGTACTCCGTCTCCTTCGTCGCGAGTTGTTCGGTGAGCTCCGTGAGTAGGCGCTCCTGCTCCGCCAGATGTTCGCCTTCGGGGGTGGTGTGCTTCTGCAAGTCCGACATCGCTGGGTGATGATGACCTACAGCAACGCCGCTCGTCGGCCCGGCACGTTGCCTTCTCTGGACCGTCGCCTGAACCTCGGTGAGCGCGCGTACCCTGTCGCTCATCCTCGCGTGAGTTGGCGTTGAGATTGGAGTCGACCGGCGCGGCAACTTGGGGCGCGGCGCCGGCCACATCGTGGCTACGATGGATGGCCTCGGCCGATCCATTGCCCTGGTTGCCGAGGTTCATTCGCATCCAGTAAGGGGAGCCAGTCCGATTGATATTGCTGAGCAGCTAGGCGATGAGGTCGACCTAATCAGGGCTCTCGCGTGGCATGCGGTCCTCCGAACGGGAGCTCATGACCTGGGAACCGGTGGCCGGGCGGAGGGCCCTTCGCCGCTCGTGTATGTCGACAAGAACCCCTGGGGGAGAGCCACGGACAACCTCGCGATCCAACGGAATGTTGCCGAGGCCGCGGCAATGCGGCGTCTCACCGAAAAGTTCAGATCCGGCGTCGTACGTCTCGCTTACAGCACAGCGACCTTCAGCGAGGGGAGCCCGAGCGACGGCTCAGAATCGGCGTCGCGAATAGCGCTCCGCGAGGTTCTCGGCCTTGGACTTCGCGACCTACCCCTTGTGTTTCATGACCGGCGCCGGGACACCAACGTGGTCGAGAACTACCTATGCCGAGAGCGCGGGATCTCTGGCTACGACTCGATCCATTCCGCGGCGTCCCTCCTCGAAGGGGTTTGGTACTTCGTGACGGGGGACGACCAGCTGCGAAAGCGCCTCAACCGACTGTATGTCGACTGGGGCCTGCCCGTCCGTGCCGGAACCCCTATCCAGGCGCTTCAGTTTCTTGGGCAAGGCGCCCCAGTCACTTAGCTGCTGCCATCGCTCCGTTCACCTCAGACCTTGGCACTTTCCCTCGCGGCAACTTCAGGGGCTTCTATCTACTACCCCGTCAACGACGTCCAGGGGTAGTAGTTAGACCGGTCGAAAGTTGCCGCCGGGGAAAGCTCGCGCCGATGGCGCCTTCAGCTCAGGTTCCTAGCCTCGAGATCTGACAGCCCGTCGCAGCGAGCGATCGCGTCACATTGA
>JAYTRE010000156.1:0-1875 GCA_043746395.1 Pseudonocardiales bacterium | reverse complement strand
AATTGAGTGTGTGCGCTGATGCTCACCCGCACCGAGGAATCCGATGCGGTGCGCAGGGTCCACACTGACGCATTCTCACTTGCGATCGTGCCCTTGGTCACGAGGCCATGGTGCTTGTTCGCCGCCGATTTGGACGCGCCATGCCCCGCGGCGGCCGCAGCCGTCGGTACGCCGGGCGTCGACTGGGCAGCCGCGGCAACGCCCCAGCCGATTCCGCCGGCAGCGAGAAGCCCCGCGATGACCAACAGGGCAGTCCGCCGCCGCCGGAGCCAGGACGGGCCGCCGGGCGGCGCAGCGCTCGTCGGCGCCGAGGGCCAGGGTGGCGGCTGCGTCCCCGGCGGGATCTCGGGCAGTGGCTGGGTCATGTGGTCGATGCTGCCCCGGCGAGGTCATAGCCGTGTCCGGCGACGGTTCGGATCCGGTCAGGAAGACGCGCGCTGCTCGACAAGTTACGGCCGCGCACCCCGGACACCACCAGGCAGGCTCGGCAGCCTGCGCGTCAGGCCTATCGCTGGCAGCACCTCAAGATCGAGACACCGACCTGTCGCGAACCCCTGCCGGGCAGCCCTGGCGGTCAGCACCGCCGTCCACTCGTGATCAGCAGGCGGGGCCCGTGCCGTTGGCATGGCGACCACCGCGTGGGGCCACGGTCACCCCGACCGTGACGGTCTCGCCGGCACCGAATCGTTCCCGCGTCCGGACGGCGCTTTTGACCGGGAGCACATATCCGCCGTTCTTGGGCAACAGCGAGGTCTCCCACTCGGTGGCTCCGATGCGGGCACGCACCGGGACGGCACCCCAGCCGTAGGACGCCTCGGCGGACTCGGCACGCACGTAGCCGCAGCTTTCCGCCGGCAGCGTCAACCAGTAGAAGGGCGCCGGCCCGCGCCACTCCCACAACTCAGCGCTGAACTCACAGTCCATCCTGGCCACGGTAATTCCTGACGGGACTCGCCGGAACGGCCGCCGACTCCGAAGCCGCACCGCTCACCACTTCGAGTCGCTCGCCGGACCGAGCGATCACGTGGAGCTGCGAGGCGAGCTGCCGATAGGGATCGCGCCTGCCGGCTTGCTCTTCGGCTCGCAGCAGCGAACTGAATTCCCTCGCGTTGACCGGCTCGTCGCCGGACGCCGGCTCGGTGAAGACCCGGACGCCGTACCACCGCTCGACCCGAAGACCGAGCTGCGAAAGCGACGAACGCACGTCTTCAAGCCGCTGTGCTCGCGCGCGAACACCGAGTTCGTTGACGTAGCTGAGCGCATCGAAGGCATCGACGGCCTCCTGCCATTGGCGTCGCATGCCGGGCCGAAACGCGAGGGCAGCGCCGTTGCGAAAGGTAATCGACAACAGCCCTCGTGGCGCCAACTGCGCGGTGAGCAGGGCTAATGCTGCCGCAGGGTCGTCCACATACATCAGGAGTCCGTGAGCGCAGACGACGTCGAAGCTGCGCTAACCAAGGATCGCCGCAAGATCGCTGATGCGTCCGTGTTCGGTCTCGATGCGAAGCCCGGCTTCGCGGGCTGCAGCGACGTCAGGCGATGAGCAGCCGAAGGCCGAGTTCTGCCGCCTCGAGATCGAGCAGCTCGCGGTTGCGTTCGGCCCACCGGCCCGAAGCGAGGTCATCACGCAGGCTGTGCACCGCCCGCTGCTCAGCCTCCGGGCCGACTTTGGCCCAGACCGAGATCCCGCGGCGGACGCCTTCCTCCAGGTAAACCTCGGGCCGGCGCCAGTAAGCCTCGAAAAAGCCGTCAGCGCAGTCCCACGGGATGAGCACCGGCTCCATCCGCGCTCCGATCGCGCGAGCCAGCTCGGTGGCGAGGCCGACCGGGGACGCCGCGACCTCGGGCAGGTAGTCGCGAGTCAGCCAGAACCGG
>JAYTRE010000155.1:0-3591 GCA_043746395.1 Pseudonocardiales bacterium | reverse complement strand
TAGGCGTAGATCAGCTTCGCCCCGCGCCGGATGATGCCCGCGTGCTCCTGTCCGACGCCGGGGAGGAAGCCGGGAACGTCGACGAGGGTGAGGATGGGGACGTTGAACGCGTCGCAGGTGCGCACGAACCGCGCGGCCTTCTCCGAGGCGTCGATGTCGAGGCAGCCCGCGAAGTGCATCGGCTGGTTTGCGACGATCCCCACCGGGTGCCCCTCGACGCGGCCGAAGCCCACGACGATGTTCTGTGCGAAGAGCGCGTGGACCTCGAGGAACTCGCCGTCATCCAGCACGTGCTCGATGATCTCGTGCACGTCGTAAGGCTGGTTGGCCGAGTCGGGGATGAAGGTGTCGAGGAACGCGTCTTCGGGTTCGATCTGCACCGACGCCTCGGCGTCGTAGACCGGCAGCGGGTCGAGGTTGTTGCTAGGTAGGTAGGACAGCAGCGCCTTGACGTAGTTGATGGCGTCGTCCTCGTCGGCGCCGAGGTAGTGCGCGTTGCCACTGGTGGTGTTGTGGGTGCGGGCCCCGCCGAGCTCCTCGAGGGTAACCTCCTCGCCGGTGACCGTCTTGACGACATCCGGCCCGGTGATGAACATCTGCGAGGTCTTGTCGACCATGACGACGAAGTCGGTGAGCGCGGGGGAGTAGACGTGCCCACCCGCGGCTGCCCCCATGATCAGCGAGATCTGCGGGATGACGCCGGATGCGTGGACCGTGCGGTAGAAGATCTCGCCGTACAGGCCGAGGCTGGCCACGCCCTCCTGGATCCGCGCCCCGCCGCCTTCGTTGATACCGACGACCGGGCAGCCGTTGCGCATCGCGAAGTCGAGCACCTTGACGATCTTCTCGCCGTAGACCTCGCCGAGGCTGCCACCGAAGACGGTGACGTCCTGGCTGAACACGCAGACGGGCCGGCCGTCGACCGTGCCGTACCCGGTGACGACGCCGTCGCCGAAGGGCCGGTTCTTGTCCATGCCGAACGTCGTCGAGCGGTGCCGCGCGAACTCGTCGAGCTCGATGAACGATCCGTCGTCGAGCAGGGCGTCGATCCGTTCCCGCGCGGTCTTCTTGCCCTTCGCGTGTTGCTTCTCGACCGCGCGCGCCGAGCCCGCGTGCACCGCCTCGTCGTAGCGGCGCTCCAGGTCGGCCAGCTTGCCAGCCGTCGTGTGCGGGTCGGGCTCGTGCGGGTGGGGCTCTGCTGCCATGGCCCCAGAGCCTAGTGCGCTGCCCCCGACACGCCGCCCGGTTCAGGACCGATCTCGCTGCTACAGCGGTTACCGTGGGTGAAGTGACGGAGCAAGGCGATCTGGAGCGGGCGCCGCTGGATCCAGCCCGGCTGGAGGCCGCGCTGGCTGGCCGCTGGTCGCGCGTATCGGTCGTCGCCGAGACGGAGTCGACCAACGCCGACCTGCTCGACGACCCGACCGCCCCCGACCGGTCGGTGCTCGTCGCCGAGCACCAGCACGCCGGCCGAGGGCGCCTCGATCGGGCGTGGATCTCCCCGCCCCGCGCGGGGCTGACGCTGTCGGTGTTGCTCCGCCCCGAGGTGCCGATCGCGGTATGGGGCTGGCTGCCACTGCTGGCTGGCGTCGCGCTGTACGAGGCGGTGGCGGCTCGCGCGGGCGTCCCGGTCGCCTTGAAGTGGCCCAACGACCTGCTTGCCGGCGATCCCCCCCGCAAGAGTGCCGGCATCCTCGCGCAGACGAGTGGCGACGCCGTCGTGATCGGGATCGGGATGAACGTCTCGACCCGCGCCGACGAGCTGCCGGTCGACACGGCGACCTCGCTTTCGCTGTGCGGTGCCGGCGACCTCGATCGCACGGAGCTGCTCGCGGCCATTCTGACGCGGCTGGACGTCCGCTACCGCGAGTGGAGCGACGCGGGTGGTGACGCCGAGGCCAGCGGCGTTGCGCCCGCCTACCGCGCGGCGTGCGCCACCGTCGGACAGCTCGTCAGCGTCACCTCGATGGACGGGCAGCTGCTGCGCGGAGTGGCCATCGGCATCGACTCCATCGGCCGGCTGCGGCTCACCGTCGACGGAACGCAGCGGGTCGTCGGGGCGGGCGACGTGCAGCACCTGCGCCCCGCCTGAGCACACCTGGCAGCGCAGCCGGCGTCGTTTCGGCTAGCGTGAGAGATCTCTCAACGGAGGATGCCGTGGCCTACCCCGAGAAGGTGCTCGCCGACGACGAGAAGGTCGTCGAGCACCTGCACCCGCACTGGATCACCCTGGTGCCGGCGACGCTGTGGTTCCTGGCGATCTGCGCCGCGGCGGGGGTCGGGATCGCCTACGCGCCCGATCGCGCAACCGGACGCACCGTGGTCCTGGCCCTGATCATCGTGGCCGGGTTCGGCTTGCTGTGCGTGCTGGCGTTTCGGCCGTGGCTGCAGTGGCGCACCACCCACTACGTGTTCACGACGCACCGGGTGCTGATCCGGCGCGGTGTGCTGCGCCATGTCGGGCGCGACATCTCGCTGCAGCGCATCAACGACGTGGGTTTCGCGCAGTCGCTGTGGGAGCGGATCGTCAAGGCCGGGACGCTGTCGATCGAGTCGGCCGGCGAGCACGGTCAGGAGGAGCTGCACGACATTCCCCGCTCCGATTCGGTGCAGCAGCTGCTCAACCGCCTCATCGAGCAGGACGGCGAGCGGCGGGCCCGTGCGGCCGCCGGGGTAGCGCAGCAGCAGCCCTACCCGCAGCAGGGATATACGCAGCAGCCCTACCCGCCGCAGGGAGATCCCCAGCAGCCCTACCCGCAGCAGCAGGGGTACCCGCCAGGCCCGCAGTATCCGCCGCCAGGCCCGCAGTATCCGACCGAGCACTACCCGCCGCGGTGAGAGTCAGCGGCGCGGCTGGGAGTTCAGCTCACTGCTCGCCAATCAGGTCGATTTAGGCGGGCCGGCGCAGCTGGACCGGCCGGCCGTGGTGCGCCGCAGTCCGCGGCGGCGTGTCGACGGCGGAGGAGAGGTCCAGCTCTACCTCGTCGCCGTCGATGGTGGCCACGAGCCGGGTCCGCTCCGCGCCCATGGCATCCAGATACCGGAGCAGGCTGGAAATGAACATGTTGTCGCCCTTCTCCATGCGCGACACAGTGCTCTGGGCCACCCCGAGTCGACGCGCCACGTCGAGCTGGGTGAGCGATCTGCGTTTGCGGAATGCCGAAAGGTCCATGCCGTTACATCGGCCGGAAAGCGACGGGGTTTAGCCCGCAGGGCCGGTCAATTGTCGACACCGCGCGGCCTATCCCAGGAACTCGAGCAGCGCGAGCTGGCGGATGTCTGCGGTGGTCTTCAACGCGGAGCGGTAGCCGGCGTCGGCGGTGGACACCGTGGTGACCACATCGGCGACGTCGACGTCTCGCACCCGGGCCAGCTGCGAATGCGCGGCGGACGCGCTCGCCGACTGAGCGGTCCGCGCCGCTTTCAGGCGCTTGCAGCTGGCGCGGCCGGCCGAGCGCGCTTTGGCGATCCGCGTGATGGCGGCGTCCAGGGCGCCCACCTGGGCGGCACCCACTTCACCCGAAGGGACCGCGAGCGGGACCGCAAGGTCGGCGAGCGCCGCGAAGAGATCGTCGCCTGTGGCGCGGTCGC
>JAYTRE010000154.1:0-3212 GCA_043746395.1 Pseudonocardiales bacterium | reverse complement strand
CGAGCAGACCGGCACGCTCCTGCTCGTCGAGCCTTCCGAGGCGGTGCTACGCCTGCTTGCGCTAACTCGGTTGGACGACGTCTTCACGATAAGCGCAATGCCGTCGCCCCACGCCGACCCGCACTGAACGCGGTGAGCTGGTCCTACCCCGGTTTAGGTAATCGCAGCTGTGGGAAGAGTGTGAATTCAGCAGCGACGCGCGTCCGGAGGGAGCTGGTGTGGCCGACACGCTTGACTCCGCTCGCGACGTTCCCATCGACCCGCTCGACGCCGACGCCAACAGCCCAGTCGATCTCACGCCGAATTCGAAGGTCGGCGGCTGGCGCTACTACCTACGCGGGATAGGACCGGGACTGGTCACTGGCGCCAGCGACGATGATCCCTCCGGTATCGCTACCTACAGCCAGGCCGGCGCCGCGCAGGGCTACGGGATGCTGTGGGTCAGCCTGGTGACCTTCCCGCTGATGACGGCCGTACAGGAAATCTGCGACCGCACGGCGTTAGCCACCGGCAAGAGCCTGGGTGAGCTGGTCACGTTGCGGTGGCGCAGCCGGCCCGCCCGGCTGCTCGTGGGGGCGCTGTTGATCGGTCTCTTGGCCGCCAACGCCCTCAACATCGCGGCCGACCTCGTCGCGGTCGGCTCGGGCATGACGTTGCTGCACGCCGGGCCGACCTGGCTGTGGGCCCTAGTGGCCGGCGTGGCGATCACCGCATTGGTGATGTTCGGGTCGTTCGCGCGCATCGCCCTGGTCTTCAAATTGCTGTGCGCCACGCTGCTCGTGTACTTCGTCGTCGCGATTGTGGTCCACCCGCCCGCCGGACAGGTACTCGCCGGCACGTTCATACCGCGGGTGCATTTCAATGCCACGTACCTCACCCTGCTCGTCGCAGTGCTCGGAACGACGATCAGTCCTTACCTGTTCTTCTGGCAGTCAGCGCACCGCCTGGAGGATATGCGCGAGGAACCCGAGCAAGGACGGCGCGCTGTCCCGCTGGAGGAGCGCACCCCACAGCGCTCCCGGCACAAGCTGCGTGCGTCCCGCCTGGACGTAATTACCGGAATGGCGTTCAGCAACCTGGTGATGTTCGCGATCATCGTCTCAACCGCGGCCACTCTGCACGCTCACGGTCAAACAAACCTCAACACCGCCGCCGACGCCGCCAAAGCCCTCCAACCCCTGGCCGGGCGCTGGGCCGGAGCCCTGTTCGCGTTGGGCTTCATCGGCTCCGGCATGCTCGCCATCCCCGTCCTGGCCGGAGCCGGCGCCGCCGGGATGTCCGGGCTGCTAGGTAAACGGTTCGGATTCTCCCGCTCGCTTCGCCAAGCGCCAGTGTTCTACGGCCTGGTCGCGGTCGGCACCCTTGGCGGCACGGCGCTCACCCTCACCCACGTCGATCCCGTCCAGCTCCTGGTCATCAGCGCCTACCTCAACGGCGTCGCCGCTGCACCGTTCCTGCTACTGGTCATGCTCATCTCCAACAGCCGCGACATCATGGGCGAACACCGCAACGGACGCCTGGCTGGCCTGCTGGGCTGGACCACGTTCGCGCTCATGGCCGCCGCCGCCATCACCAGCTTCACCGTGGGTGGGTAGCGTCCGCGGCGCGTGCCGGCCACCCGTTCAGGTGGCAGGTGGCGCTCCACGTCGGCGCAGCATCAGTCGCAGGCGCCGCTCGGTGATGTCTTCGGTGTGGTGCGTGAGCCACAAGCACGTCGCGGCGAGCGGCAGTTCGACCACGCAAGCCATCCCGATCGCTTCCAGCCTGTATAGACCCGAAGGTGAGGTCATGACGTCGAACCACGCGTCGGTGACGAGCAGCGCCGAAGACCAGCTCGCGGCGCTTGCCAGAGAATGTGAGCGACGCAGTGCGCTGCCAGCGGTCGAAGCAAGGGCTGCGAACAGCAGCACGTCAAAGCCTGCCCAGGCGATGTCGTAGTTCGGTGAGAGCTGTCGAGAGGGCAGGGTCAGCGCGATGACGATGATCCACGGCGCGAGAGCCAGCGCGCACATGGCGAACAGCGGCCCGGCCCAGCGGATCGTGCGGGAGTTGTCAGCCATGACGGCGTTGGCGCCGTTGTCGGCTTCGGGAACGAGGTCGTTCACCGTGTCCACGAGCTGCTCGACGCGGGCGACAGCGGAGGAGCCCACAGCATCGAGCGACCGTGCGGAGCCCTGGTCGGTCATAGCTATTCCTTCGTCTCGGGGTCTGCGTCGAGAGACATTGTTTCCCGCGCTGAGCGCCGACTATCACAACGCGGGATCTCGTAGATGACGGGCAAGGTTGGCGTCATCCTCAACCCGAGCAAGTTTGGCAGCCAAGACCGGTTCAGAGAGCTGGTCATGCTGCGCGCTGGTGCGGCAGGCGCCTCGGTGTGTTGGCTTGAGACCACGGAGGCTGACCCCGGCGGCGGCGGCGCGGCCCAAGCGTTGGCCGAGGGATGCACCTTGATCATCGCAGCGGGCGGTGACGGGACGGTCGCGGCGGTGGCCGCGGGGCTGGTGGGAGCGCGTCCCGGGGTTCGGCTGGCGGTTGTCCCGGTGGGAACCGGGAACCTGTTCGCGCGCAATCTCGAGGTGCCTTTGGACGTGGACGCCGCGCTCGATGTTGCCTTCGGCTCCGGCACTCGACCGCTCGACGTGCTGGAATCCGACGATCGGCGGTTTCTGGTGATGGCCGGGCTCGGCTTCGACGCCGCCCTTATCCGGGATACCAGCGACGCGCTGAAATCCAAGATCGGTTGGCTCGCCTACCTGGGTGGCCTGCGCAAGGCCGTCACCCGCTCACGCCGCACGCGGTTCACCATTCAAGCTGACAATCAGCCCGCTTTTGGTGTCACCGCAGTCGGGGTATTGGTCGGCAACATCGGCTCGCTTCAAGTCGGCGTGCAACTGCTGGGCGACGCCGTTCCTGACGACGGGCTGCTCGACGTGATAGTCCTCTCCCCCGCCCGCGCCGCGCACTGGCTGACGCTGGCCGCGCGGATCGTCCTGCGCCAAGCCCACCGTTCCCCGCGATCCACGGTGATCCAAGCGCGCGGCGTGAGTATTACTGCCAACGAGAGCGTGCCGATCGAGTACGACGGCGAGTTCTGTGGCTACGCAGACAGCATGCGCGTCACCACATTGCCGGCTGCGTTACAGCTGTGCTGCGTCGCCAGACGCGTCGACGACTAGCCCAATCGAGGATCCCGGATCTTGTGTCCACGACGC
>JAYTRE010000153.1:0-1988 GCA_043746395.1 Pseudonocardiales bacterium | reverse complement strand
TCGCGGCACGGTCGGGTACCCGGCCGTGGTCGCGGTAGCCACCTGGACGGTGCTGGGCGGGGCGACGCTGCGCCGCGAGGCGGCCGCGCTGCACGGGCTGCTGCAGGCTGGCGAGCTGGCCGCGGCCCGCGACCGGCTCACCCATCTCGTGGGCCGCAACCCGGCCGGCCTCAGCCCCTCGGAGATCGCGCGGGCAGGCGTGGAGTCCGTCGCGGAGAACACCTCGGATGCCGTCGTGGCACCGCTGTTCTGGGGAGCCGTCGCCGGCGTGCCGGGCCTGCTCGGCTACCGCGCGGTGAACACCCTGGACGCGATGGTGGGCCACAAGTCGCTGCGCTACCGGCGCTTCGGCTGGGCGTCGGCACGGCTGGACGACGCGGTCAACCTGCTGCCCGCCCGCCTGACTGCGATGCTCGTCGGGTTGGTGAGCGGCCACCCCCGGCAGGTATGGCGCGCCGTGCGCAGCGATGCGGGTCGGCACCCGAGCCCGAACTCGGGCTGGTGCGAGGCGGCGTTCGCCGGTGCGCTCGGGGTGCGACTCGGGGGCGTCAACGTCTACGGTGACCGCGTCGAGCAGCGTCCCACCCTCGGCGACGGCGCGTCCGCGCAGCCCGCCGACCTGCTGCGTGCGGCGCGGTTGGAGCGGCGGGTGGCGATCGCTGCGACCCTGCTGGCCGCCCTCGCCGCGGCGGCCCGCCGATGAGCGGCGCGCTGCTCGTGGCCGGGACCACCTCCGACGCGGGCAAGAGCGTGCTGACCGCCGGCATCTGTCGGTGGCTGGCCCGCACCGGTCGCAGCGTCGCCCCGTTCAAAGCGCAGAACATGTCGCTGAACTCGATGGTGACCGCCGACGGCGCGGAGATCGGCCGGGCCCAGGCGATGCAGGCGGCGGCCGCCGGCGTCGCAGCGGAGGCGGCGATGAACCCGGTGCTGCTCAAGCCGGGCAGCGACCGGCACGCGCAGGTCATCGTGCTCGGTGAGGCCGTCGCCGAGGTCGACGCGATGAGCTATCGCGAGCTGAAACCCCGACTACAGCAGGTGATACTCGATTCGTTCAGCGATCTTCGCGCCCGTCACGACGTTGTGGTGTGCGAGGGCGCGGGCAGCCCGGCCGAAATCAATCTGCGCGAGAACGACGTCGCCAACATGGGGTTGGCGCGCGCCTTCGACCTGCCGACGATCGTCGTCGGCGACATCGACCGAGGTGGTGTCTTCGCGGCGATGTTCGGCACGCTGGCGGTGCTGTCACCCGACGACCAGGCCCTCGTCGCCGGCTTCGTGATCAACAAGTTCCGCGGCGACGGCCGCCTGCTCGCGCCGGGCATCGAGATGCTCACCACCATGACGGGCCGCCCGACGCTGGGCGTGCTGCCCTGGCTGCCCGGGCTGTGGCTTGACGCGGAGGACTCCCTCGACCTGGACTCGCGCCCGGCTGCGGGGCTGCCGCCGGTCGGGGAGCAGACGCTGCGCGTCGCGGTGGTACGCCTGCCGCGGCTGTCCAATGTCACCGACATCGACGCGCTCGCCGCCGAGCCCGGCGTGGTCGTCCGGCTCGTCGCGAGTCCCGCGGAACTCGTCGACGCCGACCTGGTGTTGCTGCCCGGAACCCGCGCCACTGTCGCCGACCTCGCCTGGCTGCGCGAGACCGGCCTGGCGCGAGCGATCAGCGAACGGGCGGCCGCCAGCGGGTGCGTCTTCGGGATCTGTGGCGGCTACCAGATGCTGGCGCGCACCATCATCGACGACATCGAGAGCGGGGCGGGAGCCGTCGATGGCCTGGGGCTGCTCCCCGCGGCGGTCACCTTTGCCCGGGCGAAAACCCTGGGCCGGCCCAGGGGCCGGGCGCTAGGCGTCGAGGTCACCGGCTACGAGATCCACCACGGGGTGGTGCGGGCCGACGGCGGCGAGGCGTTCCTCGACGGCTGCGTGGCGGGCTCGGTGTGGGGCACCAGCTGGCATGGCGTCTTCGAAAACGACGACTTCCGCCG
>JAYTRE010000152.1:0-2179 GCA_043746395.1 Pseudonocardiales bacterium | reverse complement strand
GCGGCGATGTCGTCGATGCGCGTGGAGACAACGCCGTCCCGCTCGATACCGAGCAGTCCGACGGGGCAGTCGAGAGTGGCCAGGGCAGCGAACTCCTCGTCGGTGAGCACCAGGCTCACCACCAGTACCGCGTCCACCCGCTTGCGCATCGGCATCACGTCGAAGAAGCGGCTGCGGCCGGTCTCGTCGCCGAGGTTGTAGAGCAGCAGATCGAAACCGGCCAGGCGCAGGGCCGACTCGACGGTGGCGATAACCTCGGCGAAGAACCAACGGTTGACGAACGGCACCACCACACCGACCGTTGCCGTACGGCCACTGGCGAGCCGAGCCGCGAAGGGCGAGGCGACGTAGTTCAGTTCGGCGGCGGCCGTGAGTACCCGGTCGCGCGTGCTGGCGGCGACGTCGGGCAGCCCGCGCAGGGCCCGCGATACCGTGGCGATTGAGACCCCGGCACGCCGCGCCACGTCCTCAATGCTCGCCACCCTGTGTGGTGCGTCCACGTCGCGGCCCCTCCCGATGCCGTAAACGCTACCGCCCCGCGCTGGCACACTCGCATCGTGCGCACCCTGTACCGCAACGGGCGGATCCACACCTCGGCAGCCCGCGAGGCCACCGCGATGCTCGTCGAGGACACCGTGCTCACCTGGATCGGGCGAGACGACGGCGCCGGCCAGCACGCCGGGGTGCGGGTCGTCGACCTCGAGGACGGCTTCGTGACGCCGGTCTTCGTCGACGCGCACGTCCACGCCACCGCGACCGGGCTCGCGCTCACCACCCTCGACCTCAGCGGGGCGCGCACCCTCTCCGACGCGCTGGCTGCCGTAGAACGCGCGTCGCGTGCCGGCCGGGGCCGTCCGGTGCTCGGCAGCGGTTGGGACGAGACCGGCTGGCCTGAGCGCCGCGGGCCGACCTCCGCGGAACTCGACCGCGCCGGGTACGGGGGTTTGGTGTACCTGTCCCGCGTCGACGCGCACTCCGCGGTGGTGTCCTCCGCGCTGGCCGCGGCGGTGCCAGGGCTCAGCGGTCGCAGCGGCTATCACCCGGACGGCTGGCTGACCCGCGACGCGCACGACGCAGCGCGGACCGTCGCGCTGGCGGGTCTGACGCCCGGGCAGGTGCGCGATGCCCAGCGGGCCGCGCTGCGCCACGCCGCCTCGCTCGGCATCGGCTGCGTCCACGAGATGGCCGGCCCGGCGATCTCCAGTGCGAGCGACCTCAGCGCGCTGCTCGCGCTGGCCGCGGAGGAACCGCTGCCCGAGGTCATCGGCTACTGGGGCGAGCTGTTCGGGATCGACACCGCCCGCGAACTCGGCGCCGCGGGCGCGGCCGGCGACCTGTTCTGCGACGGCTCGCTCGGTTCGCACACCGCGGCCCTGGGCGAGCCCTACGCCGACCGGCCCGGTGACTGCGGCACGCTGCGCTGGCAGACCGCGGAGCTGGCCGAGCACCTCGAGCGCTGCATCGCTGCGGGCCTGCAGGCCGGCTTTCACGCCATCGGGGATGCGGCGATCGATCAGGTGCTCGACGCGGTGGACCTCGTGACGGCCCGCTTGGGCCACGCCGGCGGTGCGGGGCACCGTCTCGAGCACGCCGAGATGGTGCGCGATCCGGCGCGCCTGGCGGCGTCCGGGCTCCTCGCCTCGGTGCAGCCGGCATTCGACGCCGCCTGGGGCGGACCAGCCGGGATGTACGCCGAGCGGCTCGGACCGGATCGGGCGGCCCGCCTCAACCGGTTCGCCGAACTGGCTGCCGCCGGGGTGCCGCTCGCGTTCGGTTCCGACTCTCCGGTCACGGCCCTCGGACCGTGGGCCGCGGTGCGGGCGGCGGTGCATCGCAGCGATCCCACTGCGGCCATCAGCCCGCGCGCCGCCTTCGTCGCCCATACCCGAGGCGGTTGGCGGGCCGCCCGCCGCGACGATGCCGGGCTCCTCACTCCCGGGGCCCCGGCCAGCTTCGCGGTGTGGCGGGCGGGCGAGCTGGGGGTCGACGCCCCCGACGAGAGGGTCACCCGGTGGAGCACCGACGCGCGGGCCGCGGTGCCCGGCCTGCCCGACGTCGCGCCGGGGGTCGCGCTGCCGAGCTGTGCGCGGACCGTCCTGCGCGGTGTCACGATCTTCGGCGCGGACTGAGACCGAGCCGCAGCCCGGCCCGCCAGTCGGCGATACTGGGCGGATGCTGT
>JAYTRE010000151.1:0-5190 GCA_043746395.1 Pseudonocardiales bacterium | reverse complement strand
CCTCGCAGTACTGATGGACGCGACGATCGTGAGGGGGATCCTGGTGCCTGCGTTCATGCGTCTGGCCGGACGATGGAACTGGTGGGCCCCCCGACCCCTCGTGCGCCTGCACCGGCGAATCGGGCTGTCCGAGGAGCAGCCGAGCATCGTGGGCGCCCCGCTGCGAAGGCTGACATCGACACGATGAGTGCGAGCCGGGTCGCGCCCGCGAGCAAGCGCCGCCGCGCGCAACGAGGTAGCGGCGAGCAGTTGCGCGCAGAGATCGTTGCGGCCGCCAAGACGCTGCTGGCCGAAACGCGCAACGCCGACGAGGTGTCGATCAGGTCGGTGGCCGAGGCTGTCGGCGTGACGCCGCCGTCGATCTACCTGCACTTCGCCGACAAGGACGCGCTGCTCGACGCGGTGGTGATCGACGTCTTCGCCGAGCTCGACACCGCGATGGTCGCGGCCGGTGCAACCGCGACGGCGCCCCTGGCCCGGTTGCGCGCCTACGGGATGGCCTACGTCAGCTTCGCGATCTCGCACCCGGAGCACTACCGGATCGCGACGATGGACCCGTGCGCCAAACCGGGCTCGGGACTCGACGACGTCCTGGCCTCGTCGGCGTTCGCGCACTTCATCGCCGTCGTGACCGACTGCATCACCGCGGGGATCTTCGAGGGCGACGCACTACCCATCACGCTGGACCTGTGGGCGGCCGCGCACGGCATCGCGTCGCTGATCATCGCCAAGCCGTACCTGCCCTGGGGTGATCTCGAGCAGGTCGCCGACCGGGTGCTGTGCGCTTCTGCGCTGGGGCACGCGGCCGTCGGGCTGCTCGGCGGCGAGCCGACCCCGGAGACCGTGACCGACTGGCTGAGCACCCAGCGCCGCAGGAACCGGCGCACCACCCGGTGACCGGTGCCTCGCCAGGCGACCTGACGCTGCAGACCTACGCTGCGGCGGCGGCGCGCTATCGCAAGACGAGCGCGCTCGGCCCGGCGATCCGCGCGTTTCTCGACCTCGTCGCAGCGACGGCACCGCCGGCGGCGCGCGTGCTGGAGCTCGGCAGCGGTCCGGGCAACGGTGCCCGCTACCTTGAGACACGCGGGCTGAACGTGACCCGCACCGATGCCACGCGCGCGTTCGTCGAGATGATGCGGGCCGACGGATTCGCGGCCGCGCTGCTGGACATCCGCACCGGTAGCTTTGGCGGCCCGTTCGAGGTGGTCCTCGCCGACGCGGTGCTGCTGCACCTCAGCCGCGCCGAGTTCACGGCCGCCCTGCGTAAGGCGCGCGCGGCCGCTACCCCTGACGGTCTGCTGGCGATCACGCTCAAGGACGGTGACGGGCAGCAATGGCGCAGCGACAAGCTGGATCTGCCGCGGCATTTCACCTACTGGCGCGAGCCCGCCCTGCGGATCGAGCTCGAGCTGGCGGGTTGGACACCGATCCGGATCGACGCGGTGGCGGGTCGGGTCGAGCCGTGGCTCTACGCGCTGTCTCGCGCGCACTGATGCGCCCAGCTGCATTCAGCCCGACGGGGGCAGCGGTTCGACGGCCTGGACCCGGTCCTCGAACTTGGTCGACAGCACGACGGTGGTCCGAGTGCGCGCCACGCCGTGAATCGCGTTCAGCTGGCGGATAGTTCGTTCCAGCCCGGCCACGTCCGGAACCCGCACCTTGATCACGAACGTCTCCTCGCCGGCGACGAACCAGCAGTGCTCGACCTCGGGCAGCGCGGCCAGGCTCTGCGCCAGGTCGTCGGTGTCGGCGCTGTCGGTGATGAAGACTCCGACCAGGGCGTTCATCGCATAGCCGAGCGACTCCGGCGCGATCGCGGCGTGGTAGCCGGTGATCACGCCGCCAGACTCCAGCTTGGCGACGCGCTCGTGCACGGCCGGAGCGCTCAGCCCGACGACACGGGCGAGCTCGGCGTAGGTCGCGCGAGCATTGCCGCGCAGGGCGTCGAGCAGTTGCCGATCTACCGAATCCACCATCGCAGTCGACCCGAGACGCGCTCAGCCGTCAACCCTGGAGCCGCCGAGGCGCCCCGTCCAGCGGATCATCAGGTCGTGCTCTACCCCGATCGCGTCGAGAACCTTGGCCGCGACGAAGTCGACGAGCTGCTGCACAGAGACCGGCGCGCTGTAGAAGCCGGGGCTGGCGGGCAGGACCACGGCTCCGGCGTCGTGCAGCGTCAACAGGTGCACCAAGGTGGCGCGGGTGTAGGGCGCCTCGCGGGGCACGATGACGAACGGCCGGCGCTCCTTGAGGGTGACGTCGGCCGCACGCTGCAGCAGATCCTTCGACAGCCCGATCGCGATGCCGGCCACGCCCGCCGTTGAGGCCGGCACCACCACCATCCCCCGCGTCGGATACGAGCCGCTTGCCGGACCGGCCGCGAGGTCGCCCGCGGGCCAGTACTCGATATCGGCAGCGCCGAGGTCTCGGCCCAGCCAGCTGCCGAGGTCATCGCGCCAGTGGCCGTCGCGAACGGCCACCCCGGTCTCGTCCAGCAGGGTGAGCCGCGCAGCGCGCGAGACCACCACGTCCACCGCCAGGCCGGCGTCGAGCAGCCCGCCGAGCACCGCGGCTGCGTACGGGGTGCCCGAGGCACCCGAGACGCCAACCACCCACGG
The DNA here is from genome assembly GCA_043746395.1 of Pseudonocardiales bacterium. Taxonomy (GTDB): domain Bacteria; phylum Actinomycetota; class Actinomycetes; order Mycobacteriales; family Jatrophihabitantaceae; genus JAYTRE01. The sequence goes on along the minus strand of JAYTRE010000151.1, from coordinate 2,569 downwards.
CACGCGGCCGGTCGGGTTCATGCGCCGAGGGCGTGCGTCAGGAGATCGGCGAGAGCGAACCCGAACAGGCCGATGCCGATGACACCGTTCGCGGTGAAGAACGCGCGGTTCACCCGGGACAGGTCGTCGGCTCGCACGATCGTGTGCTCGTACACCAGGACCGCGCCGGTGAGCGCGACCCCTACCCACCAGAGCCAATGCAGGCCGGCGGCCGCCCCGAACCACGCGAAGGACGCCAGGGTCACCGCGTGCACGACCGACGAGGCCCGCAACGCCGCCGGGATGCCGAACCGGGCGGGGAACGACCGCGAGCCGATGCGCCGGTCGACATCGGCGTCCTGGCAGGAGTAGATCAGGTCGAAGCCGCCGATCCAGGTGCCGACGGCCAGCCCGAGCGCGGCGGCCGCCCACGAGGCGTGCCCGGTGACGGCGATCCACGCGCCGACAGGGCCCACGAACTGCGCCAGCGCCAGCAGCAGCTGGGGGAAGTCGGTGAAGCGCTTCCCGTAGGAGTACAGGACGAGCAGGAAGATCGCGACCGGGGCGAGCAGGAGGCACAGCCAGGACAGCGCAGCCGCCGAACCCAGAAAGATCAGCAGCGCGCCCGCTGTGCCGACCCACGCCGATCGCACCGACAGCGCCCCCGTGACGAGCTCCCGCTGGGCAGTGCGGGGATTGAGGGCGTCGAAGTGCCGGTCCAGGATGCGGTTGGCCGACATGGCGACGGTGCGTGCGGAGACCATCGCGACGGTGATCAGCAGCAGCTGCGCCCAGTGCACCGAGCGGGTCTGCGTCCACATCGCGGTGAGCGCGGCGATATAGGCGAACGGCAGTGCGAACACCGAGTGCTCGATCATCACGAGCGCCAGGAACCTGCGGACGCGGCTCTGCTCGGCCGGCGGGGTGCCGCCGTGACGCGTGGGCCCGAGGTCGGTGTCGATTCCGCGCGGGTCGGCGGTCACCGGCGCCCGCCCCTGGCGCGGCCGATGCCGTACTCGTCCCAGCGTGCGGCAACCCGCGCCTGCGTGGCACTGTCGAGGACGCATTCGCTCGGCCAGCCGCCGTTGCGGCGGTAGCCCTCGGTCGGCAGCTTGCGGGTGGCGTCCACGCCGAGCTTGCCGCCGAAGAACTGTTCGTAGGAGGCATGGTCGAGGTGATCGACCGGGCCGACCGTGTGCAGCACGTCGTGGGCGTAGTCGACGTTGCCGAACGCACGCCAGGCCACCTCGGCGTAGTCGTGCACGTCGCAATCGGCATCGACGACCACGATTAGCTTCGACAGCGACAGCAACCCGGCACCCCAGATCGCGTTCATGACCTTCTGGGCGTGCTTGGGGAAGCGCTTGTCGATCGAGACGATGCAGCAGTTGTGGAACACGCCCGCCTCGGGCAGGTCGTAGTCGACGATCTCGGGGACCGTCATCGTGATCAGGGGCAGGAAGATGCGTTCGGTGGCCTTGCCGATCGGGCCGTCCTCCTGCGGCGGCCGGCCCACGACGATCGACTGGTAGATCGGGTCGGAGCGCATCGTCATCGTCTCGACCCGGACGAAGGGGAAATCCTCGACGGGCGTGTAGAAGCCGGTGTGATCACCGAACGGGCCCTCGGGAAGCCTCGCGCCAGGCTCGACCCAGCCTTCCAGGACGACCTGGGCGGCGGCGGGAACCTGCAGCGGCACCGACAGGCAGTCGACCAGATCGATTCGCTCACGCTGGACGAAGCCGGCAAACAGGTACTCGTCGAGACCGGCGGGCAATGGCGCCGAGGCGGCGTAAGTGACCACCGGCGGGCAGCCGAACGCGATCGCCACAGGCAGGCGCTCACCGCGCCGCTCGGCCACCGCCGCGTGCGAGGTGGAGTCCTTGTGGATCTGCCAATGCAGGCTCACCGTCCGCTCGTCCTGCACCTGCAACCGGTACATGCCGAGGTTGCGGGCCCCGGTCTCGGGGTGCTTGGTGTGGGTCAGCCCCAGGTTCAGGAACACGCCGCCGTCCTCCGGCCAGGACTTGACGCCGGGCAGCACCGACAGGTCGACCTCGGCGCCGCGCAGGACGACCTCCTGGCACGGCGCCACCTTGACCTGGCGCGGCGGGACGGCCCGAAGCTGCGACACTTTGCCGAGCGCGTCCTTCAAGCCCCCGACCCCTCGCGGCAGCTCGGGCTTGAGCAGCTCGCCGATGCGCCGACCGAGGTCGTCGAGCTGGTCGACCCCGAGGGCGCGCGCCATCCGGCGGTGGGTGCCGAACAGGTTCATCGCCAGTGGCATCCGACCACGGGTGGGGTTCTCGAACAGCAGCGCCGGACCCTGCTCCCGGACGACGCGCTGAACGATGCCGGTGACCTCAAGGTGCGGGTCAACCGGTGCGCTCACGCGCGCCAGATCACCGTCGCGCTCGAGGGCGGCCAGGAAGTCCTGCAGGTCGCTGAATGCCACGCCGACCAGTATCCCTGCCCCTGCGATACGGTCGCGCTCATGGCCCAGGTGCTGCTCGTCGAGGACGACGGCGCGATCCGCACCGCACTGACGCGCGCGCTCCGCGAGCAGGGGCACACGGTCGCGGCCGTCAGC